>JBJEOZ010000036.1:0-10330 GCA_051880975.1 Ruminococcus sp. | reverse complement strand
CGCCATCATAAGGTCGGCAAGCTCGTCAATGGCAATAACGCACCTGAACATTTTTTCCTTTGGAACAGGAAGTCCGTTAATCTCCATAACCTCAGGCTCTTCGCCCTCAGGTGTGTTTTGCTCCTCAATAAACTTTAGGTTGCTCTCCACCAAATCGTTAAATGAATTGATGTCCTTGCAGTCATATTCCGAGAACATCTTGTATCTTTGGAGCATTTCGCTGACAGCCCAGTTAAGGGCGGCGGCTGCCTTCTTAGCGTCTGACACAACAGGGATAAGCAGGTGAGGAATACCCTTGTACTTTGAAAATTCAACCATTTTAGGGTCGATTAACAGTAGCTTTACCTCGTCGGGAGTTGCACGGTAAAGGATACTCATAAGGAGTGAGTTAACGCACACAGATTTACCTGAGCCTGTTGTACCGGCTATGAGGAGATGGGGTAGCTTTGCCAGGTCGGTTGTGACAATTTCACCGCTGATGTCCCTGCCAAGAACACAGGTTAATTTGCTTTTGGCATCTCTGAATTCGTCGCTGTCAATAAGCTCCCTCATAGAAACCATAGAAACAACCTTGTTTGGCACTTCTATGCCCACAGCCGCCTTGCCGGGGATTGGAGCCTCAATTCTTACACCGTCGGCGGCAAGGTTAAGGGCAATATCGTCAGAAAGGTTTGTAATTTTGCTTATTTTCACACCGGGAGCCGGTTGTAGCTCGTACCTTGTAACAGACGGACCTCGGCAGATGTTGGTGATTGTAACCTTTACCCCAAAGGAGTCAAGGGTTGACACCAGCTTTTCTGCCTTTTCCTGCATTTCGTTCCTTATGTTAGCAACACTTTTGTTGTTTGCAAGCTTTAGTAACTGAATTGGCGGTAGCTGATAATCGCTGTGCTTAACCTGTTCGCTATCCTCAATCTGTCGGCTTAGGGCAAGTGTTTCGCTTTCGATTTCCTCCACCTTAATATCTTGATTTGCAAGCTTAGCCGCCTCTTTAAGGGCTTTGGACTTCTCTCTCCTCTTACTTTTTGACTCGTCATCGGAGATTACATCACTTTCTTCAAGTCCCTTATTTGCCCTTTTGATAATGTCAATAAGGTCGTCTGCTCCTGTGCCACCGCTTGAAGTATTTTCTGTTGAAGAATTATTATCAGGGTTAACATCATTATTAATACTATCGTTAATACCGCTGTCAGCAACACTTTTATTTTTCTTATGCTTTCTCTTCCTCTGCTTTTTGTCATCAAGAGGAATGTCTATTCTGCCTGTGTAGCCGGTAGGTTCATCAGGCTGATTATCTGTAAAATCAATGCTTTCCTGCATTTCTGCACGGTGGCGCTTTCTATTCTGCACAGTTCTTCGAGCCACATCAACAGGCTTTCTTGCCGCTTTTCCAATGTCAAGTAGTGAAACACCTGTGGTAATCAGCACAATTACAATAAGGCTTAGTGTGGTGATTATAGCCGTAACCGTCTTACCAAATGCAAAGCACAGAGGATAGCCGATAAATGAGCCAAAAATTCCTCCCCCACGGTCAAACAGTGAATAACCGTTATAGCCGTGTAAAAATTCCCTTGCAACCTCGCTAAAGTAGTTTCCGTACTGTGCCCCTGTGAATATGTAAAACTCCATTGAAGAGAAGAAAATCACAAGAAAACACATCAATAGCTTTGCCTTTAGCCTGTGAATTTCCTTTTCCTTTGCAGTCAGTATGGCAACATAAAAGAGTAGCAAAGTGATTAGTATTGCAGATGAGCCGAAAATTCCGTAAAATGTGTTGCGGAAAAAGTTCCAAAGAAAGTTGCCGTCAATAAAAAGCAGACAGGCAAAAACCACACCTAAGGCAAGTAGCAAAATTGCCCTTACACGGTAGTTTTTCTCCTTAATCACCTTTTCGGGGGGCGCCTTTTTCCCTTTTACAGTTTTCTTTGTGGCTGTTTTTGATGATTTAGTTGTATTATTCGCTGACTTTTTCTGTGCCATTAATTTTACCTTCTTAAACTTCTTTTAAAGTGACTTATTAGGGGTGATGGGAATGCAGAATTTAATTAAGATTTTATGTTCTGACTCAAACTTTGAAATCTAAAGACAAAATAAGATGTATTGACTACTTTTTCACTCCCCCAGTCGTCAGAGCCGACAGCCCCCTCATCCGAGGGAGCCTTTGTTTATCCAAACTCCAAACTCCAAACTCCACACTCAACACTCCAAACTCCAAACTTATACTAACAATTCACCTGAAAAAATATTCATTCCGCTTTGCATTTCGATAAGTGCTATTACAACGGCAACAAGACCGATTACTGCGGTGTAAATTGCAAATATGTACATTTTGTCTGTCTTTAGGAACCACTTGAAAATTACAATAGCCAAGTATCCCACAACGGCAGAAACTACCATTCCTATTACAAGGGGAACTACGCCAACTTCACTTGCCATTGATGTGTTTGTAAGTTCAAGTGCGTCCTTAAGCTCAAGGACAGCTGATGCAAGGATTGTGGGGATACCCAAAACGAATGTGTAGTCAATAGCTTTTTGCTTGTTAATTCCACGGATTTCCCCCATTGCAAGTGTTGAGCCTGAACGGGAAATGCCGGGCAAGGTTGCAACAGCCTGTGTGATACCAACGAGAAGTGAGTCAAGTACAGTGTAGCGTGTTCTTCCGTTCTTTTCCTTTTTGCCCGACTTTGCGCCCAAGGAACAGGTACGTTTATTACAAGCCATACCAATCCAAAGGAGTGCTGATGTAACAAGCAGGCAGATACCAACAACAATTAAATACTTGTTGGCTGAGAAAATTTCGGAAAAGTCCTTAAAGTTGATGTCCATTCCCGGAACAGGCAGGAACAGCAAGAACAGAGGAACAAGACCGATTGCAAGCATAAACAGCATATTTTCGTCATCTGTTCTGTTTTTCCAGCTGAACTTTCCTGTGAAAATCTTGCGGATAAGTCCGAAGAATGACTTGATAAGGCTCCAAATCAGCTTGTAGTAAAAGGCACAAACTGCAACAAGTGTACCCACATGGAGCATAATGTTTACAAAAAAGTTGCTTTCACCGTCAACGCCGAAAATGTGTTGAACAAGTGTAAGGTGGCCTGATGATGAAACAGGCAAAAATTCGGTAAGTCCCTGAACAATGCCCATAACAATGGTGTAAATATAATCCATAATCTTCTCCTTATGTAACTGCCGAAGCAGTGTATTTTTACTGATACCCAATAAAAATAGGTGTTTATTGGCTGTCAGCATCAATCATTTTGTAAAGGCAGTCAATAGCCTGACTTAAAGTACCAACGCTGTCAATAAGACCGCATTTTACAGCACCGTTGGAGTCAAGAATTGTGCCTATGTCGGTGACAAGCTCACCTGTGTTCAGCACAAGTCGGTTGTAGTCCTCCTTGCTGATACCGGAGTTGTCGCTGACGAATGTATTAATTCTGTCCTGAATACGCCTAAAGTACTCAAAGGACTGGGCAACTCCCAAGGTAAGCCCTGTTGTTCGCACAGGGTGGGCTGTCATTGTGGCACTTTTGGCAATAAAGCTTTTGTCTGCCGCCACAGCAAGTGGTATGCCGATTGAGTGACCTCCCCCAAGTACAACAGACACCGTTGGAGTTTTCATTCCCGCAATTACCTCGGCAATGGCAAGGCCTGCCTCCACATCTCCCCCAACTGTATTGAGCAAAATCAGCAGACCCTTAACATTGGGGTCCTCCTCAACTGACACAAGCAGAGGGATAATATGCTCATACTTTGTGGTTTTGTTTTGGCTTGGCAGAATGTAGTGACCCTCAATTTGCCCGATTATGGTCAGGCAGTGGATAAGGGTGTCAGCCCGACCTGTTATGACAGAGCCAATGTCCCTGATTCCCTTGGAATTTTCTTCGGAAAGAGATGCCTCTTCCCTTTCCTTATCATTCTCGTTTTCCTTATAATCATCCTGATTACACATATACATTATATGCACCTCCGCTTTTATCTTTTACGGAAAAGCGTATATAATGTACATATACCATATAATTATATCATTTATTCCCCATATCTTCAAGAATAATTTTATGATAAACTTGTTTGAAATGTATGTAAAGTTGTTTGAAAAATAAATACATTGTGATATAATAGATATTATTAATTTTTAACTTTTGGGAGGATATAATTGAACGGTAATGTTATTATGGGCATTGGGGTTGCTGTGCTAATCCTTTGCTCCAGCTTTTTTTCTTGTATCGAAACCGCATTTTCCTGCGTCAGCACAGCCAGACTTAAAAATATGCTGGAAAAGGGCAACAGAAAGGCAAAAAATGCCCTTTACATTGTGAATAATTACGACAAAGCCTTAACAACAATCCTAATCGGCAACAACGTTGTCAACTTGGGTTGTTCTTCCCTTGCAACTGTGCTTTGTATGAACATATTCGAAAACTTTGCCGCCGCAATCTCCACAGGTGCAACAACACTTTTGGTGCTTACCTTCGGCGAGGTAATACCAAAGTGTATCGGCAAGGAAAAGAGCGAAACCATTGCCCTTTACACATCATTTGTACTTAAGGCAATGATGATAGTACTGACGCCTTTTTCCGCAGTTTTCCTTGCACTAAAGAGCATTGCCCTAAAGGTGCTAAACATCAAGAATGACAATCCAACCGTTACAGAGGACGAGCTAAAGTACATCATTGAGTCCTCGGAAAATGAGGGTGTGCTTGAGGAAGAGGAAAGCGAAATGGTGCAGTCGGCGCTGGAATTTGACGAAAAATGTGCCTTCGAGGTACTGACACCAAGGGTTGACATATCCGCCATTGACATTGACGGCGACTACGAAACAAACAAGAACATAATTTTGCAGGACAGATACAGCCGAGTGCCTGTTTACAAGGAAAACCTTGACAATATCCTTGGTATTCTCTACACAAGGGATTATCTTGAAGAACTGATAGAGGGCAAAAAGCCTGACATCAAAATTCTCATCAAGGACGCATTTTTCACCTACAAAAACAGGAAATTAAGCGCCCTTATGAGTGACCTTAGGAAAAACAAAACCCACATAGCCATTGTAACTGACGAATACGGCGGAACGCTGGGAATTGTTACAATGGAGGATTTGATTGAGGAAATCGTTGGGGAAATCTACGACGAGGACGAGGACATTGAAAAGGAATACACAAAGCTGAGGGAAAACTGCTATTTTGTAAACGGTGATATGGAGGTTGAGGAACTGGCGGAATTAGTACAGCGAAAAGACCTTTCCGAAAACGCCGAAAGCCTGACGGTAGGCGGATTTATCTTTGAAAAAATGGGCAGTTTCCCAAAAGAGGGCGATGTGCTTGACCTTGACGGACTCAGGTTTGAAATATACAAGGTAGAGGACAGAAGAATCATAAGCGCAATAGTCAAGGTTGACCCCAGTTACAAATTGGAAATGGAAAATTGAAAATGGAAAATGGAAATGAACACAACAAAAGCTCCCATAACGGGAGCTTTTTGTATCTCTAAAATCAATTCTGCATTCTGCATTATGAATTCTGCATTTTTTCAGCAGATTTTGTTTCTGTCAATTTCTCTGATGTCTGTTCTCTTGATTTTTCCGCTGATGGTCTTTGGCATTTCATCAATAAACTCCAGGTGCTGAATGTGCTTGTAGGAGGCTACTCGGCTGTTTACAAAGGTTTTCAGCTCTCTTTTCAGCTCTCTGCTCTCTGTGTAGCCATCTGCAAGGTGAACTGTCGCCTTGATTGCCTGTCCTCTTGCTTCGTCAGGTACACCGATAACTGCACATTCCATAACAGCAGGGTGCTTCATCAGTACATTTTCTATCTCAAAAGGTCCTACTCTAAAGCCTCTTGTCTTGATAAGGTCGTCAATTCTGCCAACATACCAGTAATATCCGTCCTCGTCCTTGTAGGCTGTGTCCCCTGTGTGGTAAACGCCGTTTCTCCAAACCTTTTCGTACAGCTTTTCGTCACCGCAGTAGCCCATAAAGATGCCGTGCTGATTTTCCTGTGGGGCAACTACGATTTCGCCTACCTCATTTGCAGGTAGCTCGTTACCGCTGTCGTCAACAATCATTGTGTTGTAAAGTGGTGTTGGTTTGCCCAAAGCACCAACCTTTTCCTCACTTCCCACAAGGTTGCCAAGCATAAGTACAGACTCTGTCTGACCAAAGCCCTCCATAAGTCTTAGTCCAGTCTGCTCAAAAACCTTTTTGAATACAACAGGGTTAAGCGCCTCGCCTGCTGTGGTGATGTGCTTTAATGAAGAAAGGTCGTAATTATTCATTCCACGCTTGATAAAATAGCGGTAAACTGTTGGCGGTGCGCAGAAAGATGTAACCTTGTACTTTTCCATAATTCTCAACAGCTTGTCAGGTGAGAAGTGGTCGAAGTCGTAAACCATAACACCGCAACCGCAAAGCCATTGACCGTAAATTTTGCCCCAGGACGCCTTACCCCAGCCTGTTTCCGCAACTGTGAGGTGAAGTCCCTTTTCCTTTACATCCTGCCAAAACTTTGCTGTGATTATGTGGGAAAGTGTGTAGGTGTGGTCGTGCATAACAGCCTTTGGATAGCCTGTTGTACCTGATGTAAAGTATATGAGCATTGGCTCCTTTGCCAGTGTTTCTACCCTTTCAAAGTTGTCGTCAGCCTTTTCGATTTCATCTGTAAAATTAACAGCACCCTCTACTTCTCTGCGAACAACAAAAACCTTTTCGAGCTGTGGTCTTTCCTTTGAAGCCTTAACTAAAGTTTCCGCTGTGTCACCGTCAGGTGTGGAAACTGCAAAGCGAATATCCGCTGTATCAACTCTGTATGTGATGTCGTCAAGGGTGAGCATATTTGTTGCCGGGATAACGATAGCACCCAGCTTGTGAAGTGCAGGAACAATGTACCAGTATTCATAATTCCTTTTAAGAATTACAATCACCCTGTCGCCCTTTTTTACACCCTGATTTTTAAAGGCATTTGCCGCCTTATTGCTAAGTCTTTTTATGTCTGCAAAGGTAAAAGTTTTGTGGAGATGGTCGGGATTTGTCCACTCAACAGCAATATCGTTTGGTGCAAGCTCCCCCATTTTATCCACAACATCATAGCCGAAGTTGTAGTTTTCGGGATAATCAAGCTGAAAACTGTTCAGCACCCCATTTTCGTCCAAGGTGTAGTTACAAAAATTATTAAACAACTGCATAATCATTCTCCTTAAATTGTAAATTCTGAAATCACTCTTTTTTTTACAATTATATTATACGAAAGGGATAATACTTTTACAATCCGACACACAATGCAAATGTAATAATTTTTGAATAAGTTAATGCAGATTATGCATAAGCGGTTTTCAAATGGAAAATTGAAAATGGAAAATGGAAAATTTCTGTAATTATTCACTGTTATGTCATTCCGAGCTTGTCGAGGAATCCCCTTCCTCTACCACCTACTTTGTTAGGGAAATCATACTTTCCTATAACCTATTAGTGTCGTTGTAGGCACTACTGCTTTCCTTTCAGATTCTTCGGTCGCTTTGCTCCCTCAGAATGACAGGGTGGATGCATCAGAATGACAGGGCGGGTGCATCGGAATGACAGTGTGTGGGCTTGTTATGACAATAGGATTATACTTTTTCACTATTCCCTATTACTTCATAACTTAAAAAGCTCCCGATTGGGAGCCTTTAATCGTTTAAAACATTTTATCCTGAAAACTACTTCTTTCTTCCTATTTTTCTTGAAATCAAAACACCTACAAGGATAACAAGCACACCTATAAGTATTCCGTACTGGAGTACTAAGTTGTTTTCCAGTGGGTTTTCTGCGTGGTTTGTACCGCCTTGATTTAGGGGAATTGTTGAGGAAATCCCCTCAATGGCTTTCATTTCTTCCTTTGCCAAAATTAACTGCGTCATATTTACCTCCAAGCATATCTATTCTCAATAGGTCAGTCAACCTGTACATAAAAAGTGTCAACAAGCATTTTAAAGAATTTTTTGTTGTTGATGTGATATTCCGAATACAGCTTTCCTTCTTTGTCCTTACCGGGGATTTTCTGTATTGACGCACTTGTAACTCCCTTACCCATCAAATCAACTGCAAGGTAGCTTATCTTTGAGGCTGAAATATTTGTCACCATATATGGACTTGCGCTGTTGTAAAGGTCAATGGGCGTTGTAATGCTTTCCTTGGTCATACTTACAGCCTTGGAAACAAATGCGTCAAGATATGCCTTTTGCCTTGCCATACGGTTTGTGTTGGAGTCAAGCTTTGTAAGGTCACGGGAACGGACAAAGCTTTCCGCAGAGTCGCCCATAAGAGTGTAGCTTTCGCCCTGCTTAAACTGATAGCTTCCGTCTGCCTTTTGCAAATCAACAGGAGAAGTGACTGTAACTCCCCCGATGCTGTCGTTAAGAGCTTTTATTCCCTCAATATCCAGCGCAAGGTAGGACTGTGCCACAGGCAAGCCGTAGAACAATCTCCGTACAGATGTAATGGTGTTTTCCGCACTTGTTTCCTTGCCGTCACCGTATGCGTAGGAAAGACAGATTTGAGCGTTTTCTGTGCTGATAAAATCGCCCTCGGTGTTGTAAAGGTTAATGTCCACCATAGTTGAACGGCTGATTTGGAATGTGTTTGTCAGTCCGTTTGCTGTGTCTATTGCAACAAGGTAAAGTGCGTCTGCCTGACCGGCTGTGCCGACTACATTGTTAACTGTGCCAAGCTCCTCCTTATCAACACCCATAAACAGGATTGATGTCATTGTGTCCTTGTAGCGGTATGTGTGACCGTTGTAGATAATATAGTTACCGCTGTCAATAACCTGTGTGTCCTTGTCCGGCGGTGTCAGCTTCATAGATGATGTGTCCAAAAGACTGCTTTTTCCCATACTGTACATAATTCCAAAGGTAGAAACAAGCAAAATCACAAGTCCCAAAATAACCGACAAAATGGTGATTAGTACCTTTTTCCACCTTTTCATCTTCTTTTTTTCCGGTTTATTTTTTTTGGCTCGCCTTAATGACTTTTTATTTTTTCCATTTCCCTTTTGACTTATAACAACATCGGGAATATCATTGTTTTCCTTATTCTTTTCACTGTTTTTTGAGGGGTTAAGAAACACCTCTGCAAAGTTTTCTTTTTCTTCTATTAAAGAATTATAATCGGAGTCAAGGAGGACATTCTCCCTGTTATCACTTTGTTTTTTCATTTTCTATCAAAACACCTTGAACTAAAAATCTGTTTTCCGGTCTGTTATTTGTGCAGGTGCTAAGGGTGACAAGCTTGTCGTCAATGGTAACCTTGGCATTTTTTCTCACATTGCTCACAATAGCAAACTTTGGATTTAGGCTGTAATCTATGTATTCCTTAAACATTTTATCATCATCAAAATGCTTGAAGGAATTGTTTATGTGTCGGTCGTCATATTCATACGCTGAATAGATTAGGTACTTCCTTATGCTGTTTGGCGTGTAAATGTAAAAGTACTTGTGCTTTTTGAAGAAGGACTTGTCCTCAAACTTGTGCAAGTCGGCAAACATTGTTCCGTTCATCATATTGTGACCGTAAAGGATTGTATCCTTGTCGTTAAAGTCCCCGCTGTTACAGCTTTCCATATAGATTGAACCGGCATAGAGGTAGTTCCCTGTGTAATCCCTGTGTAGATAATAGGACAAATCGGTGTCAGGTGTTCTGAGCACCGGATAGTCTATGTTTGTACCCTTAACCTTTATCCACCCAACAATATCCTTGTTCTCTTTTCTGAGCTTGTCAAAGTCAATGGGATTTACACCTAACTTTTCAGCATTCGGTTTGTTGTCGTCTGTAAGGGTTGGGGTTACATTTTTGGAAAGATTTTTGTACTTGTCCTCCCCATTTGTACAGCTCATAGTATTGAACAGAATAAAAGCCACACAAAGTACAACACCGGTAATGGACAAAGCAAGTATAACGCTCCAAAGAACCTTTTTATTTTTTCCCTTTTGTTTATTTGCAGGGCTTTCTTCATTCACCGATTTTTTATCAAAATCTCCCATAAGCACACTCCTTTCCCATATTCCAATGCTGTAAACTTAAGGAACATTCATTCACTAACATTACAAACCACTAATATGTCATAACCAGCCCACACACTGTCATAACCAGCCCACACACTGTCATTCCGAGCTTGTCGAGGAATCCCCTGCCTCTACCACTCATTTTGTTAGAGAAATCATACTTCCATATAACCTGTTAGTGTCGGCTAAGGCACTACTGCTATCCTTTCAGATTCTTCGGTCGCTTTGCTCCCTCAGAATGACAGGAGAGAGATATTTTGCTCCCTCAGAATGACAGGAGAGAGATATTTCACTCCTC
>JBJEOZ010000035.1:0-2128 GCA_051880975.1 Ruminococcus sp. | reverse complement strand
CCGATCTGAGGATATGGATTTCAATAAAAAATGGATGATGTCAATTGCAGTGTTGCTGAAAAAGGGAGTGCATCTCAACATAATTCATAATCTTGACAGACCTTGGGATGAACTTATGCTTGGGCTTGAGTCATGGATTCCCATTTATATGACAGGACAGGTTTCACCCTATTATATGAAAAGTGATGAAAAAGGAATTTTCAGGCACATAAATTATACCTCCGGCACCGTTGCACTCAGCGGTGAATGTGTAGAAGGAAAACACGGTGACGGCAAATATTACCTTACTAAAATCAAGGAGGAGGTTGCATATTATCAAAAACAGTCAGAAAATATTTTGAAAAAAGCAACTCCCCTTATGGAAATTTACACACAAGATAAAGAGAAAGAATTTGAGAGCTTTCTTGAAAAGGAACTTGAGGGTGCAGAAAAGGCTGATTTTGTGCAAAATAAAGCAAGAGATACCTTTAATAATATTGAAATCCTTGTTAAATCAGGAAAATGGGCTATTGTCACCAAAGAAAAAACACCGAAAATTCACTTCGTTATAAGACACCCAAAGCTTGTTGATGCAATAGAAAACTTTGAACCGCCTGTAACAGAGGTGATGTAATATTTCTTATATTTATACATTTTTACACACAATTTTGTATATTGGCTATTAGTGAGAAAAAATCCCAAAAATAAAAACTCGAAATTCGGTTAACTATTCATAACCTGAATTTCGAGTTTGTTTTTGCCTTATTTGTGGCTTTTATCAGTCTTCAAACTTAATTCTCTCTTCAATATATGGGATAAGCTCTTCAACCTTAAGCTCAATTTGCTCCATTGTATCTCTGTCACGGAGGGTTACAATGTTGTTTTCAACAGTCTTTTCGTCAACGCTTATCTGCCAAGGAGTACCGATAGCATCTGCTCTTCTGTATCTCTTGCCGATAGAGCCGGACTCGTCATAGCTTGTCATAAAGTGCTTTTTGCACATTGCAAGGATTTCCTTTGCCTTTTCGCTGTGGAACTTCTTCTTGATTGGGCAAATGTTCAGCTTGATTGGTGCAAGTGCCGGAGAAATCTTTAAAAGCTCTCTTGTGTCGCCGTTTTCAAGCTCTTCAATTCTGTATGCCTCAAACAAAACAGCCAATGTGATTCTGTCAAGACCGTATGTAGATTCAACAATGTAAGGAATAAACTTTTCACCGGTTGTCTGGTCGCAGTATTCCTGCTTTTTGCCACTGTATTCTGTGTGTCTTGTCAGGTCAAAGTCTGTTCTGTTGTGAGTACCGTTAATTTCACCCCAGCCAAATGGGAAGAGATACTCAATGTCACAGGCGGATTTTGCGTAGTGAGCCAGCTTTTCGTGGTCGTGGAAGCGAAGCTTTTCCTCAGGTAGACCAAGCATTTTAAAGAACTCAATACCATAGTTCTTAAAGTAATCGTAAAGGGATTCGTCATCACCCTCCTTGCAGAAGGTTTGGAATTCCATCTGCTCAAACTCAATAGTTCTAAATGTAAAGTTACCCGGTGTGATTTCGTTTCTGAAGGCTTTACCAATTTGACCGATTGAGAAAGGAAGCTTTGTTCTTGTTGTTCTCAAAACATTTTGGAAGTTTACATATTCACCCTGTGCGTTTTCAGGACGGAGATAAACTGTGTTTGCGCTGTCGTTTGTAACACCACGCTGTGTTGCAAACATAAGGTTAAACTGGCGGATGTCAGTAAAGTTTGATTTTCCGCAGTTAGGACAAGGTACCTGATGCTCCTTAATATAGTTGAGCATTTCCTCCTGTGTCATACCGTCTGCGTGAGCATTTTCGTCAAAGTCATCAATCAAATTGTCTGCCCTGTGGCGGGTTTTACATTCCTTACAGTCAAGCAGTGGGTCAGAAAAGCTCTGTACATGACCGCTTGCCTCCCAAACTCTTGGGTTCATAAGTATGTCTGCGTCCACTTCATAGGCATTGTCCCTCTTTTGAATAAAGAAGTATCTCCAAGCATCCTTGATTGTATTCTTTAGTCTTGAACCAAGTGGGCCGTAATCCCAAGTATTTGCCAATCCACCGTAAATTTCACTACCCTGAAAGATGAAACCGTAATTATTACAATAATCAACAAGCTCTTTCATTTGTATTTT
>JBJEOZ010000034.1:0-2144 GCA_051880975.1 Ruminococcus sp. | reverse complement strand
AATGATACTTCTCTACGGAGCTGGCGGAGTACCCGGCAGAGGTGAAATTCCTATGCCGTCAGTTCAGGTTTTCTCATCAAGCACTATAACGACTCTGCAAAGCAGGCGGAGATGTACGACAAACTGATTGAGGTTGTGGAGACCGAGCCTGAAGAAACAAAAGAGCCGATGAACTACTCCGAGGAAAAGACCTTTATCCCTGAGTATCAGGAGCTTTATCTGCAAAACAACGATATGGTCGGCTGGATTAAGGTTGAGGACACGAAAATCAATTATCCCGTTATGCAGTCAAAGGACAGCCCGAACTTCTATCTGAAGCACGGCTTTGATAAGGCATACACCGACTACGGCTGTCCTTATGTTCAGGAAAACTGCGATATGGAGCTGCCAAGTGACAATATCATTATCTACGGTCATCATATGAACGACGGCACGATGTTCGCCGGTCTTATGAAATTCAAGGACAAGAGCTTTTGGGAAAAGCACAAAACGGTGTCCTTTGATACGCTGACCGACAGACAGACCTATGAAGTGATTGCCGTGTTCAAAACAGTAGTATATACGGACAACCCCGACAGCTTCAAATACTATCAGTTTATCAATGCGGAGACCTCCGAGGATTTCACAGCCTATGTTGAGAAGTGCAAGGAACTGTCGCTTTACGATACGGGCGTTACCGCCGAGTACGGCGACAAGCTCTTGACCCTTTCCACCTGTGAGTATTCCCGGACAAACGGCAGACTTGTTGTAGTGGCAAAGCTCATTAACGAATAACGCAACAGGTGGTTCAGCCTGCATAGAAAGGAGGGATTGTATGGCTGATATTAAAACGAAGGACAATGCAAAAGGTACAATACGAACCATAGATAAGGCTGCCGTTGCAACCCAACGAATGAAGCAGGCGTATATCGCAACAAAAGAAAAGGCGGAGCGGTCGGTAAATGCCAACAGCAGCTCTGCCGAGGAATATGCTTCCGATAAGCTGGAAAGCGGTATTGACGAGGTGGTTCACGGTGGTGCTTATGCGTTTGACAAGGCAGGACGAAAAGGACTTGAAACCACAAAAGAGAATATCCGCACTGCAAAAGACGGTATTCAGCGTTTTAAGCAACAGCGAGCCGAGCAGTCTTTGCGAAAACAGGCTTCGCATAACACAAGCTCTGCGATTAAGACTGTCGATAAGGCAGAAAAGACCATTAAACAGTCGGCTACTTCCTCCGGAAAGAAAACCATTAAGTCTGCCGGGAAAGAGGCAACGAAAACCGCACAGAAATCGGTTAAGACGGCTGAACAGACTGCAAAGACAGCGATAAAAACCAGTCAGCAAGCGGCAAAAGCGGCACAGAAAACAGCTCAGGCGACGGTTAAGGCTTCGCAAAAAGCGGCACAGGCGGCAAAAGCTACCGCCAAAGCAACAGCCGCTACGATTAAAGCCGCAGCCAAAGCCACCGTTGCCGCAGTAAAAGCAATCATAGCGGCGGTAAAAGGTCTTATTGCCGCTATCGCTGCCGGCGGCTGGGTTGCGGTGGTAGTTATTATTGTTCTTTGTCTTGTCGGTTTAATTGCTGGTTCTGTGTTCGGTATCTTCTTTTCGGGAGAGGATTCCGGCACGGGTATGTCAATGCAGACAGTCGTTCAGGAAATCAATCAGGAATATGATGACCGATTGGAGCAGGAAAAGAACTCCGTAAGCTATGATGTGCTTGAAATGAGTGGAAGCAGAGCTGTTTGGAAAGATGTTCTTGCGGTCTATTCCGTCAAAGTGAATACCGACCCCGATAATCCGATGGAGGTTGCTACGGTTGACGAAACCAAGAAGCAGCTACTGTCGGATATTTTTTGGGAAATGAACGATATTTCTTCCCGAACGGAAACGAAAACCCATACTGAAATCGAGGAAAGCGACGACGGACACGGCAATATCGTACAGACCGAAACCACTGTAACAGAAACATTTCTGTATATCACGGTATCGCACAAGACTGTTGATGAAATGGCGGCTATGTACGGCTTTAATCAGGAGCAGAAAGAGTATCTTGCCGAGCTGCTAAAGGACGAAAACAATCAACTATGGTCTCAGGTGCTTTACGGTATAGGATACAGCGACGACCAAATCGTAACGGTTGCTCTGTCTCAGGTAGGAA
>JBJEOZ010000033.1:0-2153 GCA_051880975.1 Ruminococcus sp. | reverse complement strand
GTTCAATATACCTTTCGTAATTCAGAGGAAACAGGGCGTACAAAATATGAAGGATGGATGTCTTGTTACCCATCCAACTCACAGGGGTTTTGATATTCTCACTTCCTTTTTAGAATACCAATCGCCCCTGAAACGACAAAAAGCCGTTGATTAAATTAAAAAAATCTAATCAACGGCTTATATATATGAAAACCAATATCAGTCGTTCGGAACGATTGATATTAGTTGTTGTTATTTATTTTTTATCGTTTACTTTTTTGATAATCTGACCAATTGCAGAGATTACATTTACTGTCACAGCGTTTCCTGCCATTTTGTATAGCCTGCTGTCGGATAGTCCTGTCGCTTTTGCCTTGTCAAACTGCTCGTCCGTGAAGCCTTGTAATTTCCAGCACTCCCTCGGAGTAAGCTTTCGTATTCTGCCGATGTGAACTTCTCCGTTTGGTTCAACAAAAGCTACTGCAAACTTTTCATTGTCATCGAGAACATCTGAATTTTCCACAAAAACTCCTGAATGTTCAGCCTTTCGGTTACTGATTCCCGAATCGTGCCTTGCAGTTATACACCTTGCAATTTCTGTCAGTTTCGGATCGGGGTTCAGGTCTATGAAATAATATGCCTGCGTTGCAGAAGTTGTCAGAGTATGTGCTATCTGACTGCCTACTCTTCCACGTCTTGAATTTTGTCCCGAAAAAGCAGTATCAATGCTGTCGCCGGGATATGCGATCTGATAACCGTCTTTGGTCTTAGATTTTATCGGCAATCCAAAGTTTTCAGTATCTTCAATGAGATAAAGTCCAGAATGACCGCCGAATCCGCCCGAACCGCTTGTTAGCGTACAGCTGAGTCCTTTTGATGAGTAGATTCGCTCACCTTGCGTTGGCTTTTCTTTGTATAAGAGCTTTTCCGCTTGTTTGCGTGAAAGATAGTACTTCTCCGGCACATTGTCCTCTAAGATATCCGATAATGAACACTCGATTTCGTGACTGGGGAACTCCGAAATTTTTGCTGTTAAGTACCTGCCAGCACACATCATACCCCAACTCATCCAATGTACGGAGGATTGTTTCAAATGTTTTGCCTGAGTTATGATTAAGCAGACCGGGAACATTTTCGAGGAAGAGATACTTAGGTTTTTTAACGGAAGCAATTCGAGCAATCTCAAAAAACAGCGTTCCTCTTGTATCGTCAAATCCTTTTCTTGCTCCGCAGATGCTGAAGGATTGACAGGGGAACCCTCCGACAATAAGGTCGAAATCGGGTAACTGTTCGGGTACAATTTTTCTTGCGTCATCAAAGTAAAGTTCACCTCTCGTATCGTACATTGCTTCATATGCCTGCTTTGCATACTTGTCGATTTCGCAGTATCCGACGCACTCAAAACCGCCTATGGCTTCAAGTCCCGAACGGAAACCGCCGATGCCTGCAAACATATCAAAAAATTTGATGGACATAAATCTTCATTCCAAACGAAGATTTATTGATTAAACCTCACCTCACATTCCCATTGTCATTCCGCTATCCTCATCAGGAGTTTCATCTTCAACTTCTGTTTCGGATAATTTTTCTGCTTCGATTTCTTCCTGTGTGAGCTTTCTGAATGAGTCCTCGCCGGGAACGATACCAATGGTTCGATTGTTATCCCACTCGGGGAATATCGTTCCTATTGAATCAACAAATTTTACTGTTCCTCTTGTTCCTGCCGGAACAGGTGCGTAAGGGTCCTTCATACTGATAAGCTCAATTCTTGTACCCGGCGGATACAATTCCTTTGTGCTTTCAGCTATTCTGCGCTGTCTTTCATATTCGTTCAAGTTATCATCTCCAATTTATTTAGTTTTGATTTAAGTAATAGCTTTAGTAGGACTTCTTATTTTTATTGTCATAAAATCAACCTCCTTCTTTCTTATTTCTGTCTGTTTTAAGTTTTTTGTTGTCAGAGAAAAGTGCTTCATTATTTTCATCGCAATCATCGTTACGCTTGTCAAAATTAGGTTTCTGTCGCATCTCTCTTTCAAACCTCCTGAGTTCGGGAGTGTCAGTAAAATACATATCAACCATTCCTTTCGATTTTTTTACAAAATAAAAAAGGCAACCGTTCTAATTTAAGAATTAAAACGATTGCCAATAAAAAAAGAGCCAATTCTATATTT
>JBJEOZ010000032.1:0-2156 GCA_051880975.1 Ruminococcus sp. | reverse complement strand
AATAATACCCAAAACGCACAGTATTGCTAATATTCCCATCAGCACAAAATAAAACAATCCTTTATTCTCTAACACGCCTGTCCAAAATTCGGCATAGGAATATCTATCTATTAATCCCCATATTCTGTGCAGATGAAACAATCCGAAAAAAATAAAAAACCAAGGTTCAAATATAAATATTTTCTTTTCCAACATATTTCCCTCCGTCAAATTCCTACTTAACAAAGGCTCCATCGGATGAGCAATGTCGTCAACTTAAGGAAAAATCCACACACTGTCATTCCGAGCCCCAGCGCTGTCATTCCGAGCTTGTCGAGGAATCCCCTGCCTTTACCACTTACTTTGTTAGAGAAATGATACTTTCCTATAACCTGATAGTGTCGATTTATGCACCACTGCTATCCTTTCAGATTCTTCGGTCGCTACTCTCCCTCAGAATGACAGGGTTAGGACGCATACCGTTGTGTGTTAATAATCTTATGCCGACTACATTCTTCGTCTGGTGGAGGCTGTCTGTAAAGTGCTGTTTTTCTAATAAGGAATTATTTTTTATAAGCTAACACCTTACGCATATATTTTGCTATGTCGGTGTTGTCGATTAGTTTTTCCTTGCACAGTCCTGCTGACTGGGCGCCGTCTGCAAAGAGGAGTACATTTGTATTTGTGTGGTCACCGCCTGATGTAAAGCAGTCGTTGTTGATGTCCTCAGGGGTTGGGTTCTTTGGCAGTTTTACTCCCCCTGTTTCGTGGTCGGCTGTTACAATTACAAGTGTTCCCGGATGGCTTTCTGCCCAATTCATCACATAGTCAACTGTTTGGTCAAAAGCCTGTACCTGCTTTATTGTGTCGTCCATATCCATTTCAGACTCGGAAACATCAATGTTACTTCCCTCTACCATTAGGAAAAATCCCTTGTCATTTTCCAACAGTTCAAGTGCCTTTGAGGTTTGAGTTGTAAGTGACGGCTCAAGCTCGGGGTTCTTCATATTGTCATAGGCGAAAAGTCCCAAAACCTTTTCGTCCTTGTTGCTTAGGCTCAAAAGTCCTTTTTCGTCTGTGATATAGGTGTAATTGTGTTCCTTGGCGTTTTCCTCTACAGACGGTGTAAAGTACTGACTGCCACCGCCAAGCATTACATCAACCTCTGACCTAATCATTTCGTTGAGAATAGCCTTGTAGCTTCCTCTGAAATCGTTGTGTGCTACCATACCGGCAGGTGTTGCGTGGCAAATATAGTGGCGGTCAACAAGACCTGTTTTCATACCGCATTTTTGGGCATATTCGCAGATTGTTTCAAGGTTGTTGCCGTCCTTGTCAACTCCGATACAGCCGTTATAAGTCTTTGTTCCTGTGCTGATTGCAGTTGCAGAGGCGGCGCTGTCGGTGAATTTTTCCAGTCCCTCTGTAACTGACTGGGAATAGGTTGTGACATAAGTTTTGTTCTTTAGGCCTGACATAACAAGCTTGTCACCCTTAACAACCTCCGTTGCCTTGATTATATTCTCCCCCATTCCGTCGCCAATCATAAGGATAATGTTGTTTACCTGTGAAGTTTGGTCAAGGTTGTATTCCTTGTAGTCCACCCAGCTTAGGGTATCTGTTTGTGGCTTTGTTTCTGCCACTGTGGTTGATGTATTTTCTTTTTCGGAATTATTCTCTCCACCTGAACAGGCTGAAAAAGACAAAATCATCACAGCAGAAATCAAAATTGCAAATAGCTTTTTCATTGTTTTTCCTCATTTCTATATGAAAATATTTACTGTATATATTTTATCTTAAAAAGGGGGATAATACAATAGTTAGGAGAAAATTTTGAAAATAAAAAGGTATATCAAACCTGATATACCTAAAAACTGCTAAATTATCATTACTAAAAATTCCCTGTAATTCTTCGAATTAAAGGTCAAAGAAAGAATAATATATATTTTCATATTCTTTTGTTTTTTCGATGGGTTCCACTACAGACGCCGTAATTACATCTGAAGAACCAAAGTCGTCAACACTTATTGTAGGTGCTACATATGGTTCTTTTTCCATAACGCTAACCTCTTTCTGATAGATGAAAATATATCAAAGTAACTTGTTTTTTTAATAAATTCGATAATAATTCTTATATATTGTACTACTGTTTTATAATTAAGTCAATATATTCAGAT
>JBJEOZ010000031.1:0-2159 GCA_051880975.1 Ruminococcus sp. | reverse complement strand
CCTACAAAAGCTTTAATTATACGAAAATTTTAATAGAAAATTAATAGTTTGTTTGTTGAAATAGAACCAAATATTCTTTACAATCGACATAGAAAAAGGAGGTTTTTATATGAAAACAGTCAGAATTATTCCATTGTTTTTATTAACTATCATATTATTGTGTGGGTGCACAAAAACTACAAGCGCTAAAATAACAACTGATATTAACGACGCAGTATCAAAAGCTATACTTACTGACAATAAAGATGCGTATTACGATGGCGAATGTCAAGCAGAAGGACATGTGATTTTTGAAACAGAAAAAACTGATAACAAATACATAGTATATTCATATATCGGATATTCTGAATATGGATTTGAAAACGGTAATTTTGTTGATGTTTCAGGAACAATGTGTCCGGCTGTAATTACGCTTGACAAAAATTATAACTTAATTGAAATAAAATATCCTGAGGATGGCAGTGATTATGCAAAATCAATCAAAAAGATGTTTTCAAGAAGTTGTGTTAATAATGTATTAAATATCAGTGATAAAAATCACAACAGTATTATAGAACAAGAAACAGAATATGCGAAAGAATATTTAAAATCCATTGGTAGGGATGCAACTATTGGTACAATGAGTGATTTTGAATACCCGTTATTGACCGATATGGGTGTTAGTGTTGAAGTTTCCAATAGCTTAAGCGAAAATGTTTTAATAGACGAACCTTATCCGTATTGGATTGGCAACAAAGAATTAGTCGAAAATGACATTCGTTATGTATATCAAATGGATTACAACAAGAATGAAAACAAGATTATTTTTACAAAGTATCAATATGAAAAGCCAAATAATATATTAGAAAAAATCGTTGTGGATTCGCTATCGGGAAAAGAAATAAAGGAATAATAAAAATATAATAAAATACCGAAGAAATTAAATGGTCATCTCAAAATTGAGATGACCTAAATTTTTGCGATATTATAGGAAAAGGTCCTTAATCATTTTGGTAAAAGGTTTCTTATAGTAGAGATAGTAGGTAGGATTTTGACTGCTGCGCCATCCTCGCCTCGCTTCATCACCCACCGAGTGCGCTTCGGCGACGATGCCCGGCACTCGCGTGCCTCGTCTATAAGGCTATTTACGCAAACACAAAATAAAAATGGCTACCATTCGGTAACCGTTTTCGTTTTGGCAGGGGCAGAAGGACTTGGTCTCGCCTGCCGGCTCGGTCGGTGCTTCTAAACACCAGCGGTGTTTAGAGGTGTCCACCGGACACCCGCACCCCTCGGCACGCGGTTTTGGAGTGGTCGCGGTCTATTAAACCGAGCCCCTCAAAACCCACAGTTTTAGGACATCTTTCAAAACATCAAAAATTAAAATTATCACTTTGATGCTTTATTGATGCTCTGTGAAATGTTTTTGTTTTAGATTATTGTCATAATGATAATTTATTATTGCAAAAACAAAATTGGATCTTGCTATTGTTCCAATTATGGAATATAATAAAATTATCAAGTTGAGAGGTGCTAAAAATGATTGGATATATGACAGCAAGTGAAGCGGCACAAAAGTGGAATATTTCCCATAGACGAGTAATTACACTATGTAGCGAAAACAGAATTAGTAATGTTGCAATGCTTGGAAATATGTGGATAATTCCTTCAGATGCTGAAAAACCGGTTGATGCGAGAACAACTCGTTATGAAGGAACGATAAATGCAAAGCCATTTGTCAAATGGGCAGGTGGAAAAGGGCAGCTTCTTGATACACTCCGTTCATATTATCCAAAAGGATTAGGCACAACAATCAAAAAATACTGTGAGCCAATGGTTGGTGCAGGTGCTGTAATGTTTGATATACTCAATAATTATGAGCTTGATGAGATACTGATTAACGATTCAAATGTTGAATTGATGAATGTATATCTTCAAATAAGAGATAATGTTTCGGAACTCATTCAATTGCTACAACAATTTGAAAAGGAGCATTTATCCTGTGCCGAAGAAAACAGAAAAGAATACTATTATTCGCAAAGAGAATTATATAACAGCGTAATTGCAAATAAAAAATCGAATGCGACACTAAAAGCAGCACTATTCATATATCTAAACAAAACCTGTTTTAACGGACTTTACAGAGTGAACAAAAAGGGTTTATACAATGTTCCTATGGG
>JBJEOZ010000030.1:0-2163 GCA_051880975.1 Ruminococcus sp. | reverse complement strand
ACTAATGCTAAAATCGATGCCGGTAATTTTAAGGTCATTCGTGAGGGTATAGACGGTGTTACACCTGGTGAAACTACTTATTCTACCGCATATCCGGGTGTAGAATTAGGTCTACACTACGACTGTTACGGAAGACCTCAGGGTACAGCTGATTGTAAGGTAAGTGATGGAGAAGAATGGGTAACATACTATAGCGGAAAAACAAAACTTACTGAAAGTAAAGCAAAAGAAGGTAATTCAAATGTAGATTCCATTACCGTATGGCTTTACAATACACTTAAGGAGTACAGACCTACATTCTACTATGCTTCTCCAACTGATAATGCATCTGATTTAACACTTGTTGAAGGCACAGAAGATAGATATGTTGCAACTACTAATAAATTATTCACAATTAGTGATAATGTTTATTACAATGTTCGTCTTGGTAATGCTAACGGCAATACACAAAACGACGCTGCAACTGATTATCTAAAGGAATATGGAATTAATAAGGGTTATTGTGATGAAGTACCTACCATTACTGCTAATGTGACTTACAATAATAATGATCTAAAATTCCTCTATTGGGCATCAGATCCAAGCGGTAAGACTATCCTTTCAACAGATATTGGCTATGGTTATCGTGTAACAAATAATTTGAAGGCATATGCAGTTTATGGTAAAACTGATCTTTCTGACAAGGGTCTAACTATCATTCCTAACACACCTGACTATTATTCAAACAGCTCAGGTAAGGCACATCTTCGTCTTAATAATGTTATGAATGTTTATAACTGTCCTGAAAGGGATACAAACATCAAGAACGCTTCTATTATCTACATTATTGATTATTCACCGGTAGATAATGGAAAAACTAAGATGGATAATCTTATTGATGCCGGCGGCTTTGATGAGTTACAGGCAAAGGTGAGAGATGTTCTAAAAGCAAATGAAGATTCTAAGAACTTCCTTGATAGTGAAAATATTGTTATTAACGTTAATGATGTTACTTTTGAGAAGGCTGACTATGGTGACATTGACATCACAGGCTTTAACCATAAGGTGGTTCCTTATAACGAGGCATTAAACCCCGGTACAGATGAAATTAAGCTCACCAACAAGAACAGAGTTCAGTTTACAACTTCATTTACAAAGTCTAATTTAAAAGGACTCAAGATGTATGCAATGCTTGGTATGGATTATGCTGAATTAGTACAAGGCAAGAATACAGAAGCTAATTCCTGGATTGTAAGTGACAATCTTCTTTACTACGAATTCGGTGCAACAAGCGGTGATGTTGCAAGCATTAAAGATCCTATATTAGGTTACGAGTTCTATAAAGATGAAAACGTATCTTGATACAAGTAAGCTCATTTAATTATGCAACACACAACATTAACTTGTTGTGTGTTGCTGTAAATAAGGAGTATTTATGAGAAAAATTGCAAAAGTATTATCTTTATTTACTGCTATGGTAGTAATCATAACATCCTCAATAATCTATGTAGATGCATCAAGCATTATGTACAACGGCTTTTCGGTAGAGCTTAACGGAACAACCTCTACTGCTAAGATTTTGGAGTATAACGGTGACCAAGCTGATATTACAATTCCTGCAACTGTTTATGGTTACGAGGTAACTGCTATTGATGAATATGCTTTTTTCAATAATTCGGTTATTGAAAATGTCACATTTAATAACACTGTAAAAAGTATTGGTTTTATGGCATTTGCTCAATGCCCAAATCTTAAGACTGTAATTTTACCGGTTCGTCTTGAAAGTTTTGGTCAATCAGTATTTTACAGTTGCCCCTCATTAACAGCAGTGTATTTTAACTCACCGGTAGAAACTTTGCCTGCAAGTACCTTTGCAAACTGTACTTCACTTACAACTGTAAGACTTAATTATGGAGTGAAGAATATTGGCTATGGTGCTTTTTCCGGCTGTACTTCTATGGTTGACTTTCCAAGTGCGTACGGAATAACAACTATTGGCGATTACGCTTTCTATAATTGTGGCTTTACCAGTGTTTATTTAAACAATAATGTAACTTCAATCGGTGATAGTGCCTTTAAAAATTGTTCAGCACTTTCACAGATATACATTGATAACCCTGAGGTTGCAGTTGAAAAAGACGCTTTCTCAAATTGTTCTGAAAGTCTTTCAATTTCTGCTCCTAT
>JBJEOZ010000029.1:0-2164 GCA_051880975.1 Ruminococcus sp. | reverse complement strand
CTGAATAAAAGCATTTTTGATGTGGTTTATGCTATTAACTTTTTTACCGCTGTAAATTATTTCAATTATGTCAAATCTTATGTTTTTATTTGTAGGATATTCCTTTAGGTAAATGTATGCGGTTTTCATTAGTTTTGTCTGCTTTGTTTTTGTAACAGCATATACAGGAGCATAACGACAATTATCGTCCCTTGTTTTCACTTCAACAAAAACTATGTAATTGTCTTTTTCTGCAACAATATCAATTTCGCCGTACTTTTGTCTGTAATTTGTACAGACGATTTTGTACTTATTTTTGCGAAGGTATTTACGTGCCTGTTTTTCACCAAAATCCCCTATGGTTTTATTTTTTGTTTTTTCCATTGTTAAGTAAATTTTTCAAAAAGCTCATTCTGTGTATTTTGCAAGGACCGTACTTTAAAATCATTTCTCTGTGCTGTTTTGTGCCGTATCCTTTGTGCTTTGCAAAGCCATACTGGGGATATTCAGTTTCGTATTCAGCACAAAGCCTATCTCTTGTAACCTTTGCAAGGATAGATGCTGCTGCTATTGACATTGAGTTTGCATCACCCTTTACTACACATTCAGCAGGGATGTTAAGGTCGGGTATCTTATTGCCGTCAATCATTGCGTAGTCGGCCGGCACTTCCAGTCCCTCAACAGCCCTTTTCATTGCAAGCATTGTGGCATTGAGGATGTTCATTTCTTCAATTTCTTCAACTGATGCAAAAGCTATTGAGTAGGCAACTGCCTTTTCTTTTATTACATCATAAAGAGCCTCACGCTTTTTTTCTGTGAGTTTTTTTGAGTCGTTTACACCCTCTATTATTTCGCCCTTATGTAAAATTACTGCGGCGGCACATACAGGACCTGCAAGCGGTCCTCGTCCTGCCTCGTCAACACCGCAAATGCTAATATATCCCTTTGCAAGGGCATCATTTTCATATTTTAACCAATCCATAATTATTCACCCGGAAGTTCAAATGTATATTTGCCAAGCTTTGCACTCCTGTACTCATCAAGTAGCATAATAGCGGCTCTTTCGGTGTCTATCTCTCCACCTGATATGAGCATACCTCTTTTTTTACCGATAAGTTCAAGGAGTTCGTAGCTTTCTATTTGGTCAATATCCTCATTTTGTAGCTTAAACCTTTCTACAAACAGAGGATTTTTTTCTGCCTTTAAAAAGTCAAGAAGTCGCATAGCTAAAAGCTCAATGTCCATAACTTGGTCTTTAACAGCACCTGTAAAGGCAAGCCTTTCCCCTACAGTTTTATCCTCAAATTTTGGCCACAATACTCCCGGAGTATCAAGGACTTCAAAGCCTTTCTTAAGGGTGAACCACTGGTTTCCCCTTGTAACACCGGGCTTATCCTCAGCTTTTGCACGGTTGTTGCCTGCTATTCTGTTAATAAAGGTGGATTTTCCCACATTTGGAATACCAACAATCATTACCCTTATTGTTGGGTTTTTCATACCCTTTTCTTTTAGTCTTGCTATCTTTTCTTTCAGCACATCATTGACGGCGGGCACAAATTTGTTAAGCCCCTTACCCGACTTACAGTCAACAGGGATTGCAGGAATACCCTTGTCGCTGTAATAATTAATCCACTTTTGAGTTGCACCTGGGTTTGCCATATCGCACTTGTTCATTAATACAACTCTTGGCTTATTTTGAATTATGGAGTCAAGGTCAGGGTTACGACTGCTGACAGGAATCCTTGCGTCAATTATCTCTGCAACAGCGTCAACAAGCTTTAATGATGCTTGTATCTGTCTTTTGGTTTTGGTCATATGACCGGGGAACCATTGAATATTTTGCATTTCACTCATTTTATCACCTAATTTCTTTACGGTGGATTATATCATATTTTTTGATTGTTTACAACTTTCTATTTTTTATTACCCTTTACAAAATTGCAGAGCATTACTGCTCTTCATCCTCATCATCATAATCTGTATCGGATTGTTGATTATTCTTACCCAATCTATAAGAAATATATATTATGATAACAAGGATAATAACGATAATACCACCAATAAAATAGGTCGTATATGGATAGTTTTCTGTATTATCTATGAGATCAACAGAATTAACTTCCTCTTCAGATAAAAATTCATCTGATTCTTCATAATCATACTCAACAGTAACCGAGGGTGATTC
>JBJEOZ010000028.1:0-2173 GCA_051880975.1 Ruminococcus sp. | reverse complement strand
AATATACAATCATTTTTCTCAACCTCCTTTGTTTTGCGGTAGTACATATATCACTCTAAAAGGCTGAAATTGCAAGGAGAATAATCTACAAAATTTATGTAGTTAATTGTGAATAGTACACAGAAAAAGGACTATGCCTAATCGCATACCTCCAAATCGTCAAACTTGATGGTTTCTCCGTTTCTGATTACTGAAATATTTTCTGTAGAACCAATCGTTTCTGCATATCTTTTAACAAT
Organism: Ruminococcus sp.; assembly: GCA_051880975.1. Taxonomy (GTDB): domain Bacteria; phylum Bacillota; class Clostridia; order Oscillospirales; family Acutalibacteraceae; genus Ruminococcoides. Next base: position 1,934 of record JBJEOZ010000028.1, on the reverse strand, counting down.
TACATCACAGAATTTTTCATCAAGCTCAATGGTATGGCATATACGGTTTGTCTGCTCGCAGGCAATAAGTGTACTTCCGCTTCCGCCAAATGGGTCAAGCACTATGCAGTTTGACATACTTGAATTCTTAATAGGATAAGCCATTAAAGGAACAGGTTTCATTGTTGGGTGTTCACCATTCTTCTTTGGCTTATCAAACTCCCATATAGTGGTTTGCTTTCGGTCGGAATACCACTGATGTTTTCCGTTTTTCTTCCAGCCAAAAAGACAAGGCTCGTGCTGCCACTGATAAGGACTTCTGCCAAGGACAAGACTTTGCTTTTTCCAAATACAGGTACCGGAAAGATAAAAGCCTGCGTCCGCAAATGCCTTTCTAAAGTTAAGTCCCTCTGTATCTGCGTGAAATACATAAATGCTTGCATTGTCAGCCATGGCATTTTCCATACAAGTAAACGCATCAAACAAGAACTGATAAAACTTGTCATTTGCCATATTGTCATTCTTTATTTTTCCTGCACTGCCTTCGTAATTTACATTGTAGGGTGGGTCTGTCACTACAAGGTTTGCTTTCTTATTCTCCATAAGCACCTCGTATGTTTCGGCCTTTGTGCTGTCCCCACATACAAGACGATGCCTTCCAAGCAGCCACACATCGCCGCTTTTAGTAACAGGCGGCTTTTCAAGCTCCGCATTAACATCAAAATCATCATCTTGTGTGTCATTATCGCAATCAAAAAAGCTGGCCAGTTCCTTTTCATCAAAACCAGTCAGCCCTATATCAAAATCCTCTGCTTGCAAAGCCTCAATCTCAACTCGAAGCAGCTCCTCGTCCCAGCCTGCATCCAATGCCATTCGGTTATCGGCAAGTATGTAGGCCTTCTTCTGTGCATCAGTTAGGTAATCCACAAACACACAGGGAACTTCATTTATCTTTTCTTCCTTTGCCGCCATAATTCGTCCATGACCAGCAATTACATTGTAATCCCTGTCAATAATAACAGGATTTATAAAGCCAAACTCTCTCAGGCTTGAACGGATTTTGTTGACCTGTTCAGCTGAATGAGTGCGAGCATTATTTACATAAGGTATGAGCTTGTTAATATCCACAAGCTGCATATCTGTAGTTGTCTTTCCCATAGGTTACACCTCCTTATTTCCTTTTAGCCCTTAACAGCAGCTCCATTGTATCATTAGGACTATCCTCAAATACCTCAGTGCAGTTTTGCTTTACAATATCGTAAATCTCATACCATATCAAGTTTGCACTTTTCTGATACTGCTGCGACATCTGCACAAAAGGTGATGCAATAACTCCACCCGTTGTTGGATGCTTTCCGAGCAATCCATAGGCACTTGTTGCCTCCTCACACTGAATATATCTTGCAAATGCCTGAGCATAGGCTTCAATCAATCTTGGATTTACAAGCCTTTCACAGTTTCTTTCCCTAAGCCATTTCCAAGTTTCCTTGTAAATCTCATCAGCTCCAAGAGGTATACCGTTTTTCTGCCTTGCTGACAGGTAATCACTAGGCTTTGGCATATCCACACCTTCGATTACTGCACCCTCGGGTAAATCAACAGCCTCCAACTCAGCCGTACTGAAAACGGGCAAATCATTATTCATTATTCTTACAGTTTCACCTCTCTGTATCTTCTCAGCAGCAGGCACAGGCTTATCACCGGCTCTTACTCTTCTGCCGCCTCTGTTAGTTCCATCTCGTGCCATGTCGTCCTCTTAACCTCCTTTTGTGATGGTTTAATACCCCGTTTGAACCTTGATTTTTGTGTGTGTGAGTGGGCTGCGGTCAGCATTTTTTCTACTCGCAGAGATTTTGATACCCCCTACCATTAGTATTTATATTCAACATTCCTATCCTCAGTCATTGTCTTTACATCGTGACAATGCTTGCAAAGTGCCTGCCAGTTATCCCTGT
>JBJEOZ010000027.1:0-2189 GCA_051880975.1 Ruminococcus sp. | reverse complement strand
AAACACAAAGGCGTAGGCTGCTACTTTACTTTTTCGGGGAACTGACCTATGAGCAGATTGCAGAATTGGAGGGATGCAAATATCAAACCATTCAAGGGTCTATTTATGCGGCACTAAAAACTTTGAAAAAAATTTTAAAATAGTGACCTGTGTTTTGGCGTTTGAGTGAGCAAACAGGTGAGAGGGCTTAATTCCCTTTCACCTGTTTTCCTTTGTGTGGCGAAAATGGGACTGCTCCTTGACAACCGAATACTCATTCGCCAAATACTTCCTCTTTGTGATTGTGATGAGCATAAGCGTGTGCAGCGGTACGCCATGACCTGCCAAATGGCAGCGAGCGATGAAAGGTGGTGAGCCAGTCTTTACCGACTCAAAATATCGGGCAGCTCCCGATTTCGCCATGACCCACAAAGAGAATAATGGTACTCCCGTCCAGTCACAGTCCGAACGGTATCCAACCCGTCACAGGCAATGAGGGCGGCTCTGTCAGAACGACAGTTGAGGTGGAACTCCTGTGGTGTCAGTTCGCTACTGACCGTTTGGCGACTTCCCATAGCATTTCGGGGCGTCGAGGACAAATTGAAATGCTTTTATCATAATGCCAGATGCAGGGCGGTCTATGGAAACAGAGAATTGTTTATGCTCTCCCGACCTTAATTACTTCCTTGTGTCTGGCTGTTACATAGGCGGGATGTACCTGCCTAAATTCTGATGGGAGGTCAGACACTTATGGAAAGAATTATTAAACGTGGCGACATTTATTATGCAGAGCTTAACCCTGTTATTGGCTCGGAGCAAGGAGGAACACGCCCCGTACTTATCATCTCAAATGATACAGGAAACAGGCACAGCCCTACCGTAATTGTTGCTGCTATTACAAGTAAAAAATCAAAGAGTGATTTGCCTACACACTTCTATTTAAACGGCATTGAGGGGCTTCCTGCCAACTCGATTATTTTGTTGGAACAGATACGCACTATTGATAAAAAACGGCTTAGAGAACACTTGACGCAGCTTAACGAGTGTTATATGGAAGAAATCACTACTCCCCTGCTTATCAGTATCGGTGTTAAGAATGTGCATAAGGGAAAAAGGAGGTCTGCTGATGTTTGAAGATAGAGTTGCTACATTAAATAAGGAAGCGGAAGCTATACCGAGCATACCCTATGAAAAGAGAATTTACACCGTGGATGAAATACAAGATATTTTGGGCATCGGTAGAAACTCCGCATATAGTCTTGTGAAATCGGGTGTATTTCATAGCGTCCGCATCGGTGGAAATATCCGTATATCTAAAAAGAGCTTTGACGAATGGCTCGATAATCAAACGAATACTTGTCAAGTGTGCGAAACAGTTTGAAAAGCTGATTTCGCACATTTCACTTTTTCTCCGAATTGCAATACTATATAGCCAAGCAAAAACGCTTGGCTATATAGCAAATTGCAACGGCTGACGAGCCGAATAAGATATTGCGGAGGACAAGTCGATGAATAAAAAAAGTATGTCCGTACCAGAAATGCGGCGATTACTCGGTTTAGGAAAAACAGAGTCTTACTGGCTTATAAAAAAGCATTATTTTGAAACTATCATCATTGCGGGGAAGATGCGTGTAATGGTGGACAGCTTTGAAGATTGGTATGCTAATCAGCTTCATTATAAAAAGGTCAATGGCGACCCGCCGGGGAAGAACTGGACGGCTATCACAATGTCAGTACAGGAAACAGCCGATTTGCTCGGAATTGCGACAGCTACCCTTTACGACCTGCTTCAAAAGCAGCCGTTTCAGACAGTAAAGGTTGGAATGTATACTCGGATTTACATAGACAGCTTTGAGGATTGGTATAAGACACAATCCCATTATAAAAAAGTTACCGAACATAAGGAGGTGGCAGAATGTTTGAAGAACGAATTGCAGAATTAAATGGAACTTCGCAGGATGCTCCGAACAAAAAAAGTTATTCTGTTGCGGAAATTCGGCAGATACTTGGGATAAGCCGCCCTACCGCATACAAGCTAATTAAACAGAATGTATTTCAGAGCGTTCGTCTGAATGGCGGCATTAGAATTATAAAAAGCAGCTTTGACGAATGGCTCAATACAAGGATATAGGAGGTGGCTGTAGATGGCATCTATCGTAAAGAGAAAAAACCGTTATTCTGTGGTTTATAGCTATACTGATGAAAACGGT
>JBJEOZ010000026.1:0-2189 GCA_051880975.1 Ruminococcus sp. | reverse complement strand
TAGGGAGGGCGTAATGTCTAAAAATTTAGGAACAAAAAACATTATTGAATTAAAAAATATCGTAAAAATGTACGGTGATGTAACAGCGGTTGATGACTTCAACCTTGAAGTGAAAAATGGCGAATTTGTCACTTTGCTTGGTCCGTCAGGTTGCGGAAAAACAACAACTCTTAGGATGATAGCAGGTTTTGAACTTCCAACAACAGGTGAAATTACACTTGACGGAAAAAGCATCAGCAATTTACCGCCATATGAACGACCGATTAATACGGTGTTCCAGCGGTATGCGCTGTTTCCTCACCTTAATATATATGAAAATGTAGCCTTCGGCCTTAAGATGAAGACCGTTGAATCTACCTATCAAAACGAAAACGGTAAGGTGATTAAGAGAAAAGAAAAGCTCTCTAAAAAAGAGATTGACCAAAAAGTAAAAAGAGCCCTGGAAATTGTTGACCTTGAGGGCTTTGAAAAGCGTTCTGTTGACACACTTTCAGGCGGTCAACAGCAGAGAATAGCCATTGCAAGGGCTATTGTTAACGAACCGAGAATTTTGCTCCTTGACGAGCCTTTAGGTGCACTTGACCTAAAGATGCGTAAGGAAATGCAGATAGAGCTTAAATCTATGCACGAAAAGCTGGGCATTACTTTCATCTATGTAACCCACGACCAAGAGGAAGCGCTTACTATGTCCGACAAAATCGTTGTAATGTCAGACGGAGTTGTTCAGCAAATCGGCACTCCCGAGGAAATCTATAACGAGCCTCAAAATGCCTTTGTTGCCGACTTTATCGGTGAAAGCAACATCTATAACGGCAAGGTTACAGGTAAAATGCAGGTTTCATTTTGTAATCACATCTTTGACTGTGTTGACGACTTACCAAGGGGCACAAGGGTTGATGTTGTTGTCCGTCCAGAGGATGTTATTATGACACCTAAGGGAGAGGGTATGATTGATGTTGTTGTTGATTCCGTTGTATTCAAGGGCATCCATTACGAAATCACAGTCCTTTCAGGTGACAACGAAATTGTAATTCAGTCAGTCAAAAATGCCGTTGTAGGGGATACTATCGGCATTATGATAGAGCCTGACTCAATCCACCTTATCGAAAACAATGTTACAACCAACGACTTTGAAGGTGTTATTACAAAGCACAATACCGTTGAATTTGCCGACGGTGAATTTGAGTGCGACCTTACAAAGCTGTTTGTCGGCTCTCACTATGACGAGGACGACAACCTTGTTGACAAGGACGGCAATGTAATTCACACAGCAGGAACTGAGGTTAATGTTTCCATACCTGTATTTGGCTGTATTGAAATGAGTGACGATGCTGACGAGGGCGGAGTTACAGGTAACATAGTTTCACTTATCTACAAGGGCGACCATTACCAGTATATTGTCAGAACAGAAAATGAATTTGACTTTATTTTTGATGATGAAGACCTTTGGAACGAAAACGACTATGTCAGCTTGATAATCAAAAAAGAAAATATCAATCTGACATTAAAGTGATGGAGTAAGGAGTGTACTATGTTTAAATTTTCACGAAAGCAACTTTGCATACCATACGCTTTGTTCCTAATACTTTTTGTAATTGCACCCCTATTAGTTATTCTCTACTATGCCTTTACAAATGGAGAGGGCAACTTTACAATGTCAAACTTTGTCGGATTTTTCACCGACAGTAACACAATCGGAACACTCTTTTACAGTATGTTTTTGTCCCTTGTCACAACTGCAGTGTGCCTTTTGATAGCGTATCCTTTGGCTTATATCCTTGCAAACAGCAAGCTAAAAAGAAAATCAGTACTTTTGATGATTTTCATTATGCCAATGTGGATTAACTTTACCTTGAGAATCACTGCAATTAAGGAAATTCTCACAGCAATAGAGGGCAACCTTGCCTATTATCCTTTCTTAAACACTGTAATAGGTATGACCTACGACTTTTTGCCCTTTATGATACTTCCACTATACACAACCCTTGAAAAAATCGATAAAAGCTTTGTTGAGGCATCCTACGACCTTGGGGCAAATCCGGCAAAAACTTTTGTAAGGGTAACACTACCACTTTCATTACCCGGAATAATCAGCGGAATTACAATGGTTTTTCTCCCTGTTATGACTAACTATGTTGTACTTGATATGCTATACAACAGCACATACATTATGGGTAGCCTTATTAGAT
>JBJEOZ010000025.1:0-2216 GCA_051880975.1 Ruminococcus sp. | reverse complement strand
AGGGAAAAAGTGTTCTCTTTTGCTCTTTTTGTCTTTAGAGGATAGTTTGATTTTAAGTGCTGACTCAAACTTTGACATCTAAAGACAAAGAAAGATATATTGACTACTTTTTCGCTCCCTCAGTCACGCAAGGCGTGACAGCTCCCTCATCCGATGGAGCCTTTGTTTGTGTCATTTCTAAAGAGGTGAACCGTTAAGTTTTTCAAGGGCAATTTTTTTGTTGTCGCTCCTCATAAGGGTTTCACCAATCAGCACAGCGTCAACTCCTGCTGACCTTAATTTTTCAATGTGGCTGTTGTCCTTTATACCGCTTTCACCTACAAAGATTATGTCCTTTGGCACATATTTCCTCAGGTTCATACAGGTGTTAAGGTCAACAGAAAAGTCCTTTAGGTTTCGGTTGTTAACACCGATTATATTTGCACCAATGGAAAGGGCTGTCATAACCTCTTCCTTTGTGTGAGCCTCCACCAAGGCGGAAAGTCCCAAGGAGTGGGCAATCTCTAAATATTCCCTCAACTCATCCTCAGTTAGCAAAGCACATATGAGCAAAATTGCTGATGCGCCAAGCACCTTTGCCTCATATATTTGATAGGGACAAACTGTGAAATCCTTGCGTAAAACAGGGATTTTCACTTCCCTTGCAATCTCTTCTAAATATTTGTCATTGCCTAAAAAGTACTTTGGCTCTGTAAGGCAGGAGATTGCAGATGCTCCTGCATTTTCGTAGTCCTTTGCAATTTGCAGATATGGGAAATCCTCTGCAATAACACCCTTGCTGGGACTTGCCTTTTTTACCTCGCAGATGTAGGAAATTCCCTTTTGTGCAAGTGCCTGTTTGAAAGGAAAGCCTGTGTTGCTGTCCATTGAGAGTGCTTTTCTTTTGATTTCCTCTAAAGGAACTGTGTTTTCCAACCTATTATATCGTTCTTTTGTATAATTTGCAATTTCATTAAGTATTGTCATAGCTTTTTCCTACATCATTCGTTTGTAAGGGCAACAAATTCTTCTTTTTTGCTGAATGCCTTGCCCTCGTCAATTATTTTTCCGGCGAGTTCAACTCCCGACTTTATAGTGTCGGCTTTGCCTGCAACATAAAGGGCAATTCCTGCGTTTAGAAGAACAGCATCTCTTTTTGCACCCACTGTTTCGCCCTTGAGAATGTCTATTGCAATTTGTGCATTTTCCTTGCCGTCACCGCCTAAAAGCTCATCCATACTGTACCTTTTAAGTCCCATTTCTTCGGGGGTGATGTAGTAGTCCTTAATTTCTCCACCCTTAATTTCACAGCAGTAGGTTTTGTCTGTTACTGTTGCCTCGTCAATTCCGTCAAGACCGTAAACAACCATACCCTTTTTTACACCAAGGTTAATAAGCACCTGTGCCAAAGGCTTGCAAAGTTCCTTATTGAAAACACCCATAACCTGCATATTGGCGTTTGCAGGGTTTGTGAGAGGTCCGAGAATGTTAAATATGTTGCGAATTCCGATTTCCCTTCTAACAGGGGCAACATACTTCATAGACTTGTGGTAGCCCTGTGCAAACATAAAGCACATTCCGCATTGGTTTAGAATATCCTCGCTTCTTTCAGGGGAAATTGAAAGGTCAACACCCATATTTTCAAGGCAGTCGGCAGATCCGCTCTTTGAACTCATCGAACGGTTGCCGTGCTTTGCAACAGGCACACCTCCTGCGGAAATTACAAATGCCGAGGTGGTGGAGATGTTAAATGTACCTGAACCGTCACCGCCTGTGCCTACAATCTCCATAACATCACCCTTTGGGTTGATGTGGAGAGCCTTGTCACGCATTACCGATGCAAAGGCTGTGATTTCGTCAATAGTTTCGCCCTTCATCATCATTGCTGTCAAGAGGGATGCAATTTGTGCGTTTGTTGCTTCACCCTCCATAATTTCGTTCATTACTGCTTTTGCAGTTTCAAGGTCAAGGCTTTCACCCTTGACTACCTGAGAAATAGCCTCTTTTATCATAATTATCACACCTTATCTGTTGCTAAAATTTATTTGCTAAAATTTATATTGATATTTTTAAAAAGTTCTCCAGCAGTTTTTCTCCGTCTGTGGTTAGTATGCTTTCGGGGTGGAACTGAAGTCCGTAAATTTCGTAATCCCTGTGCTTAACCGCCATAATTTCTCCCATATCGTCTGTTGAAATTATCTTTAGTTCACTTGGGAGAGTTTCGCTTTTGGCTATTA
>JBJEOZ010000024.1:0-2220 GCA_051880975.1 Ruminococcus sp. | reverse complement strand
CAAAAAGTTTAATTTGAATAAAAACAATCAATTTGAATTTTCGATTTCTTTTGAAAAAAGGAGAAAATAAAATGGCACAGAAAAAGAAGATGTTGAAAGCAATAAGAATTTGTATTTGCATTTTGCTTGCACTTATTTTGATAGTGGCAGGGGTGCTGTTTTTTCCGTTAACAGGTGAAAAGCATACCGAGATATGGAGTGCAGGAGATGAATTTGACATTTCTGAAATTCAGACAGTAAGCAAAGACCGTGAGGATTTCAAAATCCTGATGTTTACGGATACTCAGCTGTGGTCGGATTTGTCTGAAAATAAAAAATGTTATGAGCAAATGGACGCTCTTGTTGAAAAAACACAACCCGACTTGATTGTTTTGCTCGGTGATAATCTTTCCGCTCTTGCAAGCAGATTTTCGATAAATAGTTTTATAAATCATATAGACGGGTATAAAATTCCGTGGGCGCCTGTTTTTGGTAATCACGACAGCGAAATTCCTACAACAAGCCGAAACTGGCAAGCGGACAAATATATGAAATCCGAATATTGCCTTATGGAGAAGGGTCCATCAAACCTTTACGGCTGCGGTAATTATGTAATTAACATAACGGAAAACAGCGAGCCAGTTTATTCTCTTTTCCTTTTTGATAACGGAGAATACATAAAGTACGATAACGGCGACACAAAAGAGGTTTATATGGGCTATGATCAGATTGCCTGGTACGAATGGAATGTCAAAGGTATTGCACAATCGACAGGAAGAACTGTACCGTCAATGACATTTTCCCATTTCGCTCAACCTGAATTCAGAGAGGCAGTGGAAAAATACGGTAGTAAAAATGACGATGATAGCTACACAATCCCTAATGAATACGGCAGTGGAATATGTGATTATCTGCCGAGTGTATCTCCTGTTAATTCAGGTTATATAGAAAAATGCAAGGAGCTTGGCTCAACAAAATATGTTTTTTGTGGTCACGACCACGAAAATAATGCGAGCATAACCTATAACGGGATTACATATTCCTACGGACTAAAAACTGGTCTGTCACCTGTTCCCTGGAATTATGCAGAGGAAACAGGCGGAACATTAATAACAATCAATGGTCAGGCTGAAAACCAAAATGTAAATATTAAAAACATTGTTATAAACTGAGGTGCAATATGTTAGGCAGAAAAAAATACATTAATTCGATTAATGCAAAAGGAATATTCGATAACACTTATGAAACAAGAATACCCCAAACCGTTATTTCAAAAGCAATACTCAATCACTTTGAAAAATCCAGTAAAAATCCAAAATGCATTTTTATCGGCTGGGACGGATGCAGAGCAGATGCAATGAAGTATCTTATCAAAAGCGACAACGAGAAAGTCAGCGGAGCCAATGATACAGGTATGTACAGCGCCATCCACGAAATAAAGAAACACGGCGGACTTTACATTACATACGTGGGTGGAGAAGAAAATGACCCCCAAGAGACAAGCACGGCTCAGGGATGGGCTTCTGCCCTTTGCGGGAAGTGGATGAAAAAGCCTTGGAAGCAAGGAATTGAGTGGTCACTGGATGAGGATTATCCAACTGTGTTAAAAAAATTATCACTCAAAGGATACAAAACCTCTTTCAGCGCAATTTGGCCCATACATTTTGACAACACTTACAAAGAGGAAATTGACTTTGCCCAAGCCAATGACCTAAATCAGTACTATTACAAATTTGAAACTGATTTGGAATTGTTCAAAAATATGAAGGACAGAATACAGAACGATGATGATTTTGTTTTCGGTATTTTTGAAAATCCCGACATCAACGGACACGGCACAGGTTTTGGGGACGGTAATTACAGATATGTTTCCGGAGTTTGCAGTCTTGACCGATTATCATACAAATTACTTACAGAAATTAAAATGCGAAAAACCTTTGATGATGAAGACTGGCTTGTTATTATTGCCTCCGACCATGGTGGTCATTCAACAAGACACGGCAGTCAAGACATTAGGGACAGAACAACATTTCTTGCAATATCAAAGTCTATCGAGGAATTACTTAAATGACAAAATACATATTGAACGACATTAAGAAAAGCAAGCTGCTTATTACTGCCTTTTGGATTATATATGCATCTGCGTATTTTGGCAGGACCTGCTATTCTGCGGCCATTGCATCAATAGTCAGCAGCAATATTTATTCAAAAAGTCAAATAGGACTTGTGGGAACAGAGATC
>JBJEOZ010000023.1:0-10916 GCA_051880975.1 Ruminococcus sp. | reverse complement strand
GTATATTTGTGATATTATCAAATTGAGGTGATAATAGACCTGCAATGTCTGTTATCGGTATTAGTTCGTCAATAAAAAACGAACAAAAATTTTTTATTAAAAAGGAGACTATTATGAAAAAGAAAATCATCAGAAAAGCAGTAGCAACCTCTATGGCTTGTCTAATGGCTGCTTCTTGTATGGCAGGTTTGTCAGGTTGTGGTGAAACTGAAAAAGGCTCTGTTTACTACCTGAACTTTAAGCCTGAACAGGACAAGGCTTGGCAGGATCTTGCTAAGGCTTACACCAAGGAAACAGGCGTTGACGTAAAGGTTACAACAGCTGCCGAGGGTAAATACGAAGAAACTCTTACAGCAGAAATGGACAAGGAAAATGCTCCTTCACTCTTCCAGGTTAACGGTCCTGTTGGTCTTGCTAACTGGAATGAAGATTGTATTGACCTTGGCGACTCAGATGTTTACAAGGAGCTTACAAACCAAAGCTATGCACTTAAGGACACAGAAGGTACTGTAAAGGGTATTGCTTATGTTATCGAGACCTACGGTATCATCTACAACAAGACATTACTTCAGAAGTATTTTGACTCTGACTTTGCATCAGTTAAGAAGATTGACGACCTGAATAGCTTTGATAAGCTAAAGACAGTTGCTGACGAAATTCAGAAGAATGCTAAGGCTCTGGGCGTTAAGGGTGCTTTCGCATCAACAGGTATGGACGGTTCTTCTGACTGGAGATTCAAGACTCACCTTGCTAACCTCCCAATCTACTACGAGTACAAGGCAGACAACATCACATCTACTGACGCAATCAAGGGTACATACCTTGACAACTACAAGCAAATCTTTGACCTCTACATCACAGATTCTACCTGTAAGCCAACTGACCTTGCAAGCAAGACAGGCGCAGACGCTGAAACAGAATTCTTTAAGGGCGAAGCAGTATTCTTCCAGAACGGTTCTTGGGAATACGGTATCCTTACAAAAAACGGTATGAAGGACGATGACCTTGGTATGCTCCCAATTTACATTGGTGCTGAGGGCGAAGAAAATCAGGGACTTTGCACAGGCTCTGAAAACTACTGGGTAGTTAACAAGAATTCAAGCGAAGCTGACCAAAAGGCAACTCTTGACTTTATGAAGTGGTGCGTATCCTCTGACAAGGGTACAAAGGCAATGGCTGACGATATGAACTTTGTAATTCCTTTCAAGAATGCTAAGGAAGCAACAAATGTATTCGTTAAGGCTGACACAGAATACACAGCAGCAGGTAAGGAACCTGTATCCTGGAACTTCACAACAATGCCAAGTGAAGACTGGAAGAACGGCGTTGGTACAGCTCTTACACAGTATGCAGCCGGCACAGGCAAGTGGGACGATGTTGTTAAGGCTTTCGTTGACGGTTGGAAAACTGAGTACGCAAAGGCTAACAGCTAATTAAGTTAACCGCTTGAATATCAATTAGTCGGACAGGGGGAGCGGCAACGCTCCCCTTTTTAAAAAACGAAAGGCAAATATTATGTTTAGAAAACCCAAAAGAAAAATTTATTCACTTATATTTGTACTTCCAACATTTGCAGCCTTTATAATCGGTTTTATATACCCATTCTTCAGCGGTGTATATCTTTCCTTTTGCAAATTCAGGACAACAAGCAACGCAAAGTTTGTAGGACTTGACAACTATGTTAAGGCTTTTGAAAACGAGGGCTTTCTCCGTTCATTCTGGTTTACTGCACTGTTCGTTGTGGTATCAGTTGTGCTGATTAACCTCATTGCTTTCTTTGTTGCTTATGCTCTTACCCTTGGCATCAGAGGTTCTAATATTTTCAGAACAGTATTCTTTATGCCTAACCTCATTGGCGGTATTATCCTTGGTTTTATCTGGCAACAGATTTTCAACGGTGTGCTGAAGCACTACGGCACAAACCTTGCCCTTAACTCAACCTTTGGTTTTTGGGGATTGATAATACTGATGTGTTGGCAACAAGCCGGGTATATGATGATTATTTACATAGCCGGGTTCCAAAGTGTGCCCAGCGATTTGTATGAGGCTGCCAAAATTGACGGTGCAAATAAAAAGCAGTTGCTTAAGAATGTTACAATCCCAATGATGATGCCGTCAATCACCATTTGTACATTCCTTACACTTACAAATTCATTTAAGCTGTTCGACCAAAACCTTGCCCTCACAGGCGGTATGCCGGGTGTAGTTTCTGAGAATGGTACAATGGTTTATCAAACAGAAATGATGGCGCTTAACATCTACAACACCTTCTATTCCAACGCAAATTCCCGTGGTGTTGGTCAGGCTGAGGCAGTTATCTTCTTCGTTATCGTTGTTGTAATTGCTCTTGCACAGCTTGCAATTACAAGAAAGAGGGAGGTGCAGCAATAATGGCAAAGGTTCAGGCTAAACCAAAGGAAAAAGCACCTAAGAAGAAACAAACCTTGGGTATGAAAATCCTCACTGTTTTGTTCACGGTTATTTCTGTATTTTATGTAATGCCGATTGTTGTTGTTGTGATGAACTCCTTTAAGACCAATGCCGGCATCAGCACGGAGCTTTTTGCCCTGCCCAATGCTGACACCTTCTACGGCTTTAAAAGCTACATCACAGGTATGTTCTACGGCAATTTCCCATTCTATAAGACCATTCTGTGCAGCTTGTTCATTACAGTCGGCGGTGTTTTCCTAATCCTCTTCTGTACATCAATGTGTGCCTGGTATCTGTCAAGGTCAAACAGCCTTGTTTGCAAAATTATTTACTATTTCTGCATTTTCTCAATGGTTGTACCTTTCCAGATGGTTATGTTCACACTTTCAAAGACTGCCGACACACTTAACCTGACAACTCCTTGGGGTATTTTGATTATCTACCTTGGCTTTGGTGCAGGCTTGGCGGTGTTTATGTTCACAGGCTTTGTTAAGAGTATTCCTATTGAAATTGAAGAGGCTGCCGATGTTGACGGTGCAGGTCCTATCAGAACATTCTTCAGCGTTGTTCTCCCCATTATGAAACCAACCTTTATTTCAGTTGGTATTCTTGAAACAATGTGGATTTGGAATGACTACCTCCTGCCCTACCTCATCCTTGACAAGGGTAAATACAAGACTATCCCAATACATATTCAGTACCTAAACGGTAGCTACGGACACACAGACACAAGTGCTATTATGGCTCTTATTGTTCTTTCTATTGTACCCATTGTTATCTTCTACTTTGCTTGTCAGAAGTATATCATTGAGGGCGTTGTTGCAGGTGCTGTTAAGGGATAAATCCTGTTAATTAAATATTGTACTAAATTAGGGAGTTGTGAATACAGCTCCCTTTTTTTAGGGATGAGGTTTGGGGAATGGAAAATTTAAAATGGAAAATGGAAAATTATATTTTGTTATGGGTTTGTTCTAAAGACAAAGTGGTATATAGAGGACGCTTTTTCCCTCCTTCCGGCACGCAAGCGTGCCACCTTCCTCGTCTGAGGAAGGCTGTTTTTGAATCGTACTTTCACATAACCTTATAGTGTCGGCTAAGGCGCTACTGCTTTCCTCTCAGATTCCTCGGTCACTTCGTTTCCTCGGAATGACTGGGTTACAGGTCGCTTTGCTACCTCAGGATGACAGGATGGGTGGGTATTACTGCACCAAAATAATAAGAGGAAGTGCTTACTCCATCTGTTGACGGAGTTTGCACTTCCTCTTCTTACTCATTATTTTAACTCAAAACTCGAAACTCAAAATCTTTATCCTCTGTAAATGTTGCCCTTTTTGTTACCGCTGAATTTGCATTTCTTGATTGTAGCTTTACCCTTTGAAAGTGCAATTCCAAACTGGTTACATTTCTTTATTGTACATCCGGTAATTTTTAAATTACAATCCTTACTGTTTGTGGTGATACCGTGGTTTTTTGACACCTTATCTATTTTACAATTGGTAACACTTGCCTTTGCTCTTTCAAAATACATTCCCTGACTTTGGGTATTTTCAATTTTATTGTTTTTGAAAATACTTCTCTTTGTTCCCTTACAGGTAATTCCGTTTCTTTTACTTTCTGTAATTATATTATCATATACTTTTAGTGAATTTGAATCTGTTGCTGTTATTCCGTCGTAACACTTATTAATTGTGTTATATGTAACAGAAGTACCGTCACACTTATCCTGCAGGAATATACCGTAACCGGCATTTCCTTTGCCGGTGTAATACACTTTATTCCTTTTTACATTACAATTTTTTGCATCATTTAAAAGGATTGCAGTATATTTTGGTGTATAAACTTTATTATCGTATAATGTGACACCGTTAATGCAGTGGTCACCCTTGATGTATCTGTCCTTGTAATTTGCAGGAACTTGGTCGCCGAACAGGATTATGCTTTTAGCATCCTCTTTAGTTACAATTTGCTTAATTGTGTTTCCGGAAATAACGGAATTATCCTTCTTTGTATTAAGCTTTAATTTCCAATTTTTCATAACATAGGAGTTGGTGCAGGATTTATAGTTATTTTTAATATTCATAAACAGAATACCTCCGCCACAGGATAACATATCATTATCCTTAATGGTGGAATTTCTATAATTTACACAGGCAATAGCATAGCTTTTCAGATTTTTGAATATGTTATCATCTATGTGCATATTTGTAAAATACAAGCCCTCAACGCTGTTGTGTGAGCCTACTCCACGGCCAACATTGTTGAATGTACAGCCTGTTACAGTTATGTTTTTGTTCTGATACTTGTCAAAGTTGCCCATCTCTGTTGTCTTTTTTAGGTTTACGTCAAGCTGGAGGGCCTCTTCGTGTTCATAGGATGCATCAAGGGAAATGTGGTCTTTAAAGATACATTTTTTTACAGTCATTGTATTAACTGCTCCAACCTCTACCATATGACCTTCAACATCCTTTTGGAATGTACAACCAATCAGTTTAACATTTTGTGCATGGGCAAGTTTAAAAATACAAAAGCTTTTATTTTTCTTTGTGCCGTTTCCGTTCCACACACCGCCTTGGATAGTAATGTTTTTGTAATTGTAGCCTGAAGAATAACTGCCCAAGTCACCGAAACGAAGCATAACTCTTTTCTCGTATACAGGCACATCTCTTGTATAGACCACACCAATATCGGAAACAAGCTTTGTGTTGGAATATACGCTCAGACCCCTTGAGATTTTCATACTCTTTGTTACATGGATTACATATGGATCCTTGGCAGTTCCTTCATACCTTGCTTGATTAAGTGCCGACTGCAAGGATTCTTCTGTTCCGTCAGAAACAGTTATGTCATAGATTTCTGCTCCCGAAACACCCTGTACAGTAATGGTACTAAGTGCAAAAATAATGATTAAAATCAAAGAAAATATCTTTTTCACAAAATAACCCCCTATAATTTTAAAATATTATAAAGCCTCAGCTTAAAAGCTGAGGCAATTTTTTCATCCAACTGCTGATTTCTATATGCTGTGGGCAAACTGACTCACACCATTTGCAGTCAATACAGGCTGTTGCTTCACCGCCGATTAAGGCTACACTTCCACGGTAGTAATCCTTGGCAACCTCGGGGTCGCTGTGAATATACAGCTTGTTAATGGCGTCAAAGTTCCTTGGAATTGCAACGTGCTGGGGACATCTGTTGCACTTGTAACAGCTGTTGCAGTCTATTTTTCTAAGTGCAAAGAAGGTCTGCTGAGCCTTTTTGATCGCCACAACACGCTTACCGCTAAGCATTCCGATTGAAGAAACCTTGGCATAGCTTAAATTTTCATTAATATGGTCATAGCTACCCATATCGGACAATACACAGCTTACGCCCTCTTTGTCCCAAAGGTACTGCATTGCAATTTCAACAGGCTCTGCACAAATTTCGTCAAACACAACCTTTGTCATTGGAGGGACATTTGCAAGGTAACCGTTGCGTAGTGGCTCCATTATGTTTACGCCCATTCCCTTTGCCTTGGCATATGCAAGACCTTTTAGTCCTGCCTGATATTCTTCATCTATGTAATTAATGTGGATTTGGCAAAAATCCCACTCGTTCCAATAGTCGCAAATCCACTTGAACATATCAAAGTCATCATTAAAGGAAAAGCCTATGTACTTTACCTTACCTTGTTGTTTTGCTCTTAAAAGGCTGTTCAGCACATTGTACTTTATAACCTTGTTATCCCAATGGTTTGCATCAAGGGAATGAAGAAGATAAAAATCAATATGGTCGGTATGAAGTCTGTCAAGCTGAATGTTAAGGTATTTGTCAAAGTCGCCTTCATTTTCATACAGCCATACGGGAGCCTTTGTGGCAAGATAAACCTTGTCACGGTAACCGTCCATCAGGGCATCTCCTGTTACTCTTTCGGCAGCTCCGTCATAGTAGGAATATGCTGTGTCGATATAGTTTACACCGTTATCTATTGCATACCTTATCAGTTGTTTTGAATATTCTTCATCAATGGTATTAGAATTTGGATACACGGGAAGTCGCATTGTTCCAAATCCCAGGGCAGAAACTCTCTCCCCTGTATTTCCGAAGTTTCTGTATTGCATAAGCACCTCATTGCATTAAGGGTATCAAAAATGCACTGCACCGCTGTCAAAGGGTATTGCGGTGTGCATTGAGGTTTATCAAAAAAATATGATAAACTGCTCTGCCACTGAAAAATATTCTTCTCATTAAGAATATTCACAGTTATTGGTACTCCCTAATACAAGTATATAATAACACATTACTAAAATGTTTACAAGGGTATATTTTACCTTTTCTTAACATAGAAAATTTTACCTTTTGCATACCTAAAATATTACTTCTTTTCAACCATATGAACATCAAGCTGTTTGTAAGGTATTGAGATATTGTTACTGTCAAGGGCTTTCTTTATATCCTCGTACATATCGTAATAAACATCCCAGTAATCTTCGGTTTTTGCCCAAACCTTTACTATAAAGTCCAATGAGCTTTCCCCAAAGTTATCTATCCTTACAAATGGAGGTTCGGGGGTATTCAGTACCTTTTCGTTTTTGGATACTGCCTCCTTAATGACCTTTTTCGCTGATTCAATATCTGCATTGTATGATACGGGAACTTTAATATCCACTCTTCTTAATGGTTCCGCTGTAAAGTTTACTACCTCTTTTGAAGAAATAACGCTGTTTGGAATCATAATGCATCTGTGGTCGTAGGTGAGAACCTTGGTGTGCATTAAGTCAACCTGAAGGACTGTACCTATGTCCTCACCCATCTCGATTACATCTCCTGTAACGAATGGTCTTGAAAACAGCAGGATAATTCCACAGGCAATGTTTGAAAAGCTGTCCTTTAAAGCCAAAACAATGGCAGCTGCTGACGCAGAGAAGAATGCAATAATTCCTGTTGTTGAAATTCCCAGCTGGGAAAGCGCTGTCAGTACAATAAGTATGTAGCAGACAATCTTTACAGTATTTATGATAAACTTCTCCAATGAAAAATCCATCTTTGATTTATCCAGTATTTTCTTGATAATTTTTGCTAAGGCTTTTGTCAGGAAATAACCTACAAGAAGGATAATTGCAACTATTATCAAGTTGGGAAATAGATTTTTCAAAAATTCCTTCATTTCATCCAATATAGTATCCATCCTTACCCCTACTTTACCATACCGCTGTGAAATTCCATATTAATCTGTGAAATCTCCTTTTCACCGTCTATGTAGGGCTGATACATAGACATTACATCAAACCCTACTGAACCCTCACAGCTTTCCTCCCCAAAGGAGAGAGAATTTTTCACTATTTCAATCCTCTCTTCCCTTGTGGTATGGGCAATTTTTATTGATTTATACATACTTTGAGCCTCGCTTTGTGCCTTGCAAATTAAACAACAACAGTTGACCTTGGGTCAACATCCACATCATACTGCTTTCCCTTGTAATTTACAGAGAAATGATACGGTTCGTCGTCTGTGTTAACAAAAACTACTGCTGTTCCGTCTTCGCAATTTCTTGCAAAAGCCCAGTGCAGACATTCAATCATAACCTGCTCATAGTCACCGTATTTTAATGGATTGCTGTTACTGCGGATTTTTGCAAGCTCTCCTATATGGTCAACAAGGTCTTGATTTTCAATAGGAATATTGTCAACATCAACCGCAGGTCGAAGTGCAATATCTCCTCCGTCCTTCTTGTTACCCTTAATTCCCCATTCACTGCCGTAGTAGATTGAGGGAACTCCGGGCAAGGTGTAGAGGATTGAATAAACATTAAACAAATCCTTTTCATCTTTTATAAGGGAGGCAACTCTGTTTACATCGTGGTTATCCACAAAATTGTAAAGCAGTTTTCCCTTATAAAGACCCCATTCCCTGTTGAATTCTCTGTTTACATTAAAGCCAATATCGCAAAGATTTTTGCTGTTAAGGCTGTTGTAAATTCCGTTAAACAGGGCATAGTTTGTAACGGAGTCAAGCAAATCAGGCTGTAACCAGCGTGTGTATTCGCCGTTGATGATTTCGCCCATAAGCCAAAAGTCCGGCTTCTTCTTGGTTGTTGTTTCTTTCAGCTCACGGAAGAACTGCAAATCTATGCAGTCTGCGGCATCGAGCCTGATTCCGTCAATATCCCAAGCATCAATCCACTCCTCAACTGCCTTTAGGAGATGATTTCTTACATCGGGGTTTTGCATATTAAGCTTAACAAGCAGTTCGTGACCCTCCCAGCTGTCGTAGTGGAAACCGTCATTGTAGCTGTTGTTCATATCAAATCTAAGTCCGCTGAACCATGAGCAATAGGGTGAGCCTTCACGATGCTTACGTACCTCTTCAAAAGCCCAAAATCTTCTGCCAACATGGTTAAACACACCGTCAAGTACAATCTTGATACCTGCCTCGTGTAGGCTGTCTGCAACTTTTGTAAAATCCTCATTTGTGCCAAGTCGGGAATCCACCAAGGTGTAGTCGGTTGTGTCGTAGCCGTGAGTTGCACTTTGGAAGATAGGTCCTATATAAAGTGCAGTTATGCCAAGCTTTTTAAGATGAGGAATATAGTCTATGATTTTAAGTATATCGTGGGAAGAATTATCCCCACCTTTATTTTCCATATCACATCCAAAAAAACCTAAGGGATAGATATGATAGAACATAGCCTCGTTAATCCAATTTGTTTTCATTAGGGTACCTCCAAAAAATAATCTACTTTATTTTATACGATTTCACCACATAAATGCAACACTTTATTGCAAATTTATTTTAAATTTAGATAAATATTTGTAATAAATTTATAAAAAGTTATAAAATTTTATATTGCCTAAAGGTGTTGTGATATGTTATTATATACTTGGATTTTAGGATACATATAAATTGACGACTAAATTTGTGGTTTAAATTTTTTGAAACAGGAGGAAACATTATGAAAATTAAAAGGATAATTGCATTACTGCTCATTACCGTAACACCGTTGATTGCTGTTACAGGCTGTTCCGAGGAAAAAGAGCCTGAACAGGTGATTAAGGGTTATACAGACAGTAAAATGTATAACGATGCAAACGAAAACGACAAACAGGACTTTGGAAAGTATATTTATGACGAAAGTGCAGAAAAGAAGTTTGCTAAGTCTGAGGACTACGAAAAGGTAACTGCTGAAAATAAGGAAGATATTTCAGGATTTTTTGAAGATTTTCAGAAATGGGCAAGCATCAGTACATTTCAGGATGAATATGATATTAAGCCTGACATAGTAACAGAGGGTGACTACTTCTCTATTGTTGACAGCGACCTAAACAACGACAGTATAGGACAGAGAAAAACCCGTACAGTTTACCGTCAGTACACACTGTACCTTTACGACACAGAAAGTAACACACTATACTACATAAACCACGATATAACCTAAAATTCGAACTTTAATTAACGCTAAAAAACAGGAGCATTTTTCGCTCCTGTTTTTGTTTTGCTTAAAATGTAAAACTAATATTCATTAACAAAAGATAATATTCTTCTTGCAGTATCAAGACTCACCTTGCTTGTATCACCATATTTCAGAAAGGCATTTGCGTTGCCCGGGTTTAGGTTAAGTGCTTTATATATACGATAATTTGTTACACCCTTATGTTGTTTTTCTTCATATATTTTCTTATACATAACACCTATCATTTTATTCTCATAACTCTTGCGATTACGCATATATAAGTAGTTGCTATATACAGTCCTGTAATGACTAAGGCTGTCGTTTTGCAAATAATCACTAATATTTTCTTCGTAAAGTCCGTCTAAGTCTTTGCAGGAACATTTTAAGTATTCAAACTTTTTGAGTATTTTGTTTTTTAGTTTCTTATCAGTATATAGCACCAAATAAAGACACAATGCATCTTTTAGTCTGGCATTACTACTTGCAAGGCGAGAAAAAGCATAAAGGGACCGGCTGTTTAGTCCGGACAGATTTTGTAGTTCCATAAGCAGATACCCTTTAAATGTTAATGCTCTCATTTGAACCTCTCCTTATAATCATTATAATTCTCTCTTAACATATTTTCATCATAGGAGTTTAACATACCATAGCAAACTTCTTCTACTAACTCATCTAATAATTCCCAGTGTAATTCACTATATACGAGAGGGTTTTCTATATCTTCAATATCTTTCCCTCTCATTGAACACAATTTAGAAATAACTAAATCTTCTATTGATACTGTATAAAACTTCACTTTTTTAGTTGGTATATCAACCTTGACAAGCCTATCGAGGTAGCTATCAGGAAAATTCATCAAATATGCACTTACATTCATATTTATGTTGTAGCTTTCCAAAAACGGTTTAATTTCGTCACTTGCGTTTATAGAATCAATATCGTGTGTTGATCTATAAATCTTTTTCATCAGCACCAACGCACTTCCGCCCACTATTATACAGGAGAATATATCATTTGATGTATCAAGCAAAGACATATCCTTGTCAACCTGTAAAAG
>JBJEOZ010000022.1:0-2249 GCA_051880975.1 Ruminococcus sp. | reverse complement strand
TATACAAGCTTCAATCCGTCATCCTTTGCTTCGTATATTGAGAATGAGCGTCCGCCGAATACATAGGCTTTATCACTGTCAAGACCGTCCCACATATTTGTGTTGAACCATACAACCTTTTTGTCAAGTGTTACATTTCCCGTAGGAGATGTTACATTTTCATATTCGTTGTCAAGCCCTGTCCAGTCTGCACGGCTATCACCTTCGTTAGCAGTAAGGAGATAGGTTTTTCCGTTTATTTCAGTTACAGTTATGCCATCCGGCATTTTAATTCCATAAACATTTGGGTAGGTTTTTATATCAATGGTATCATTCTTCTGAAGATCAACCATTGTTTCGCCGTAATCCTGAAAACCCAGGGAATACACACCTGTAAATTCACCTGATGCGATATTAAGCACAGCAATGGCATTTGCCTCCTGTAAGGAAACATATGCAGTATTACCACTTACCCCAATATACTCAGGTTCAAAATCGGTTGACGGTTGTGTGTTTTTCTGAATAAGTACACCTTGGGATGTAAGCTCATCACGTTTTTCAGCAAAGCTGTCAAAGTATATGGAATTAGCCGTAAGACTATTATCATTCTCTATTTTTACAATACTTACAGAGCCTTTTGGGTCACTGCCGTTCACTCCCTGTCGTGGCTCACCTTCGTCGGCTGTAAGGGCGGTGTTGTTGTCGGCAAAGGTTATCATATCGGGTTGAACACCCACCTTAACAGTTGAAAGCAGGTTAATTGAACCATCATCAGCACAAGAGAATAATGCAACAAGCCCTTTATCCTCATAGTTTTCTGCCTGAATTGCAACAGCCAACTTTTTCTCGTCAGGGGATACGGCAACTGAAGTCAAATCGCCATAGCTAAAGTCACTTATCAATGATTTAATATCATATTCAACGCCTGCAAGCTCCTTTACCTTATCGCCGTCAGTATTTTCGTTTAAATCTACAGCAATTAATTTTCCCTTAACGCCACTTACAGCGTAGGCATAGCCGTTGGATGAATTGTATGCTACAATTTCAAGGCTACCGCCGTCGGCATTCATAGCGCCTGAATTATATCTTCCGGAAAGTTCCAACTTAACCGTGTCATCTGAGTCAAAGAATCCTTTTACTCGAACATCACTTGCTTCAACCGGTGTATAAACAGGCTGTTGAGATATAGTATGTACACTGCCTATATCACCCTTGCTATTGTGTGGAGCATTTGCATTCACATAAGCTTGATCCACTGTAGCTGTACCTTTTTCCCATACTACCAAAGCAAAATCACCGTGATTTACACGCTTAAGTGACTTTTGCTTTGAAATTTTTCTGGTGTCGTTATCGCCGGCAGTTACTGAATCAACTGTCTTTTCATCCTTAACTAACTCTATCGTATAACTTTTGTTATTAATTGTCCAATCACAATACTGGTCAGCGTCAGGCAAATCATATGTCAAAAACTCATCTGTGGTAATTTCCTCAGCCCCGACAACAAGATATGAACCGTTAGCAGGAATTACTCCGTTCAGAGCAAGAGTTTTATCACCGTATTTCATAGTGTACTCTGAAATGTCGATATTGTTGTTGCTTGGATTGTAAAGTTCAATAAAGCTATTGGAAATAGGGGTTTCCCCTTTTCCGCCGCCACCATAAACTTGCTCAATAATTGGATTTTCCGTTTGTTCACCGGTCGCAAAGGCATTGAAAGTCAGCGATGTAAGAAGAACAAACACCATCAAAATACTCGTAAGTCTTTTCATTCTTATTCCTCCATATAATTATGTGTTTCCAGATTAAAATCTGAACTTTTGTCTAATTGACATTAATTTCTTATTCACTGTCATATTTTGTCTTAGACAATAGTAATTATAAAGAAGATGTGTTAAATCAGATATCTAAACCGGGTAAAATTTTGGTGTAATATTAAGGAAATAACACCGTCAAATCAATTAATTTAAGCTTCTCATTGTTGGAGATTCGCCTGCATTTCCTGTGTCCGAAAATCTGACGAAAAGGTATTTCTGAATAAGTGTAACGTCTACTAATGATACTGTTCCGTCACTGTTTACCTCCGGTGACAGGCGTTAATTGTTAATATTTTCTAATAAAAGTCCAGTGTCTCGACACGCAGATCGTGTACGGGGCATTCTTCTTTTTTAAGTTAATTTCTCTCGTCAGATATATCATCTTTTTCATAACCTATTGAATCGAGTAGGGCGGAATTAACCGCCCTCTCACACCACCGTGCGTGCCGTTCGGCA
>JBJEOZ010000021.1:0-10988 GCA_051880975.1 Ruminococcus sp. | reverse complement strand
AATATTATTACAGAATTTACTAAGCTTCTCATTCTCCTTATTGAAGTGATTGTGCCATTAAACAGGGTATTAAGCATTTGCACCATAGAAGTAGCAATTACAAGTGAGCCCCAATTTTCTGTAAAATACTTAATATCTTTTGGGGTATTATTTTCATACTTTATTATTTCTCCAAAATGCTCCAAAACAGTTATATCATCCGGAAGATATTTATTAATTTCTTTACTGTTTTGTTCCAAAATAGAATTGTATGGCGCAACATAGAAAATTCTACTTTTATTAAAGTGTGCACAGTGATTTATTGCATAACGTAATCCACTTAATGTTTTTCCGCCACCTGTAGCTACACTCATTCTGATTATTTTTCCGGGCTTTAATGATGATGCTAAAGCACAGTTTGAGATTTCAGAACGAATTTTGCCTATATTAGATGTTGAGTCAAAATCTGATATTTTTCTTTCAAAGTATTTACTGCATTTCTCCCAACAATCTTTATCACCATAAAGAGTTTCTATCTTAATATTACTTGAAAATTCTGCGGCATCTGTGTGGTCGGCATTTATAAGGATTGACAGGAGAATTCTCTCATACATACCCATCCAAAAACTAAATGTAGTTAAGTTATTACATTTTCCTTTCATCACACTAAATATATTTATAAATTCCTCTTTTGCTCTTTGATATAAGGAATCTATCTCTTCAGGGGATAAGATTTCTTTAAATGTAGCTTTTTGACTTTCCTCATAGTTATAGTCAGAATTTTCTATTTTTTTCACAAATTTATTATTAATATGTTCGCTATCTAAAGAAGAATAACTTGGTACTAAAGTGTCAAACAATCCATGATGGGACATTATGACTACTGAAATTATCTCCGCCAAATATATATCATACTTATCTCTGTTTTCATTGTCTTTGACATATCGATTGTAAATATATCTTGCCCCTGCATGTGAATGAATTATCTTTTCTTTTTTCCATTCTTCCCCTGAGCCAACAGTTCTTTGATACAAATCACTTTCCGGTGTATTCTTACCCATATCATGCAGTTTAGCAACTAATTCATATATAGAACTTGCTCCCAAATATCGGGCATCTTTTTCACCTTTTTCAAAAACACCGATTGAGTGTTCCGGTACTGTTTGTATTCTTCCATCTTTACAAACTCGTGCGGCATAACCGATAATTATCACTCCTTTTTTCAAACAGATATGCAATGTAGTCCATATTCATCATCCTTTATAACTAATTATTAATTTTACCATTTATTTTATATTACTGTAACACATATTTTATCATAATTCAACAATTTTCGTTAATATATTCCGTATAATATATTTAAAGTACCATAAACCGTACTTTAGTACTCAATCCACATCAGAGCTTGATGAAAGTACTGGGATGTAATCGTCAAGGGATATATTGAATAGGTTGGCATAACTGAAAATGTGTATGCGGTGGGTATTGAAGAAACAGAATAGTTACCAAAATAAAAAGAGCGGATTACCCGCCCTTAAATTCTTAATCTTTATCCACTTCAATCTCGCCGTGCTTTCACTGTCTGTAACATCTGCATCATTTTTCTGTTTGTCATTAATTCACTTCGCCCTCTTCCCTGTCAATAATCTCAATCGCACCCATTCCAAGTGAGGTCTTGATGCCAACTCCAAGGAGTGTTCCTGCTTTAAACAGTATTTTCGCAAATCTCCTCATTATAGACGGTCCGTCAACCTTTATTGTAGCCGTTCCCACAAAGCCTTTTATCTTTATTCCCTCAAGATTAAATACCGCTGTGTGCAGACTGTAAGAGGTAATACGGCTGTATTCTACCAGGCTGTTCAGCGTATCCTCATCAGCAAACGAGGTGTCCTGTGAAATCAAGTCTGCCTTATTCATAAGGCTTTTGTAAATCAGGTATAAGTCAGGAAAAAAGACATACTGATTATTACTTTTAAATGCAGTGGGAGAAATAAAACGGAGCTTGATATATTTAGAATTATCCGAACCTGTTGCCGACACTATGAAATCCGAGGCACTTTCGGTAAAAAGTTCCTTTTTAAGAATAGTCACCCTTGCGTTATTCTTATGTGTAATAACAAAGTCCTTGAAGCTATCATCGGCAAGAACATTTATTATTTTTTCACAAGCCTCTCTGCCCACTGCAGAAACAGTCCAGCACCATTGTCCGTTATTCTTCGAAATAAACATACTGTAAGGGTTAAGCCTGTTCATATGCAACTGTTGTGCATAGTCGCTATCAATCACCGACATAAGAACACCGTGAAGTACAGATGGAATATGATAAGTTATTTCAAAGTCATCTGAGGCTATATACATTTTAATTGTTGCAATCATAGAATTCCCTTTCGACTAAAAGCTTTTACATTACCTGTTACCAATTCAGAAAGCTGTAAATAACAGAACGTACGACAGCCGTTGAATATTAAGGCACAGTGGATTTTTTGAATAAACACCAACCTACTTAACTGAAAAGTGCAAATTGATGATGTATATTCAGCGAGCAGTACAAAATCAAAGTTTTTGTGTATTTTAACATATTTTTATTCATATTTCAATATATATTGTTGAATAATTGCTAAATTCAGGTTATATTTAGCTTCGCCCATTGGTTTCGCACCAAATTTATATTGAAATTACGCCGAAAATGTGGTAATATTAATTTATGTAAATGTATTCAGATTTACAAGCATATCATATACAGTTTTGCTGAAACATTCTACACCCCTTTTGGGGACTGAAACTACACTCACATTACTTGTTTTATTGCCTTTACTATCTGAAACAATCTACACCCCCTTTCGGGGACTGAAACGTTGTTTCCTCGTTTACTACGCCGATGTTCTTTCTAGAAACAATCTACACCCCTTTTGGGGACTGAAACTACTGTTACATCTTTCATTTGTAAAACTCCTTTTGAAACAATCTACACCCCTTATGGGGACTGAAACCCTCGATTCCTTTGGAATAACTGAGTTATAGTCTATGAAACAATCTACACCCCTTTTGGGGACTGAAACACACAGCGTAAGTTATAATGTCGCTCATATAAAGAAACAATCTACACCCCTTATGGGGACTGAAACTGACAGAATCCAGTTACATCTGAAAGATAATCAGAAACAATCTACCCCCTTTTGGGGACTGAAACGGATTGCAGTTAATTGGGTAGAAGGGAAGATTTGGAAACAATCTACACCCCTTATGGGGACTGAAACGTAATCTTTTTACCATCCTGCTTGACCTTTATACCGAAACAATCTACACCCCTTATGGGGACGGTTCTGCCATTTTCTGTTAAAATATTGGCAAAAAAAGTCCCTCACCGTTTTGTCCCGGTGAGGGCTTTGACTTACTCAATCTAATATTGGAAAACAATATCCGACAGTGAATCAGAACAGATACTCTCTATTATGCAAAGAAAAGAACCGCAACTTTGACGCATCGTATCAAAATTGCGGTTCTTATTAATGTTAGTACACCTGTAATGAGCACAAGAATGTGCAACAAGAATATAACTAAATTATGCCTGTTGGAGATTAATTTCTCTGACGGGCAGTATTTTTTTGCCGTTAAGGTCATATAGGCAAACAGGCAACATACTATGAGTTAAACTAAATTCATCTCCCTATCTCCAACCCCATTTTGCAAGAGTTTCTTCTTGACTTACAGAATCCATTCTAATTAGTGAATATGTATCTGTTTCATATAAGCAAACCCTGTATATATATCCTTCCCTTTCGATAAAACGATATACAGGAACATACAGAATTTTTCCATCCTCTGAGTATTTTCCACACATATCTATTGACTCGAAGTTCCTTGGAAGTGTGACTCGTTTTTTCTGTGTAAAATCCCTTAAAGAAAAAATGTAAAAATGCTTTCCGTTTTCTAACGCCATAAGTTCTGTTTCATCCGGATTTACATCACCGGTGTACAGATAATTGAACCCCTTGACAGAATGTATCAAATGTTCAGTTTCTTTGTCAAAGAACTTAACATTCCCGCCTGTTATTTTAATAACAAAATTAGCTGTTGTGATTGTGAAAAAGTCACTTGTTTCAAAGGCAAAATTATACATTCTTCTCCATTTCTCACCGGGAATGTATTTCAGAACAGGGGAATTGTCAGTCAAACACCTGGTTGCCCAATATATTTCCGACAGTTCTATTCCTACAACCCCATATTTTTTCTCTTGTTCCTGTGAATAATACTCTCTCATACTTTTCGCGGCTTCATTCACATTTATTCCGCCGACAAACCCACAATCGTACAATGAAATTTGTTCAAACAAACTAACAAAAGAATCCCCGTAATGCAGTGCGACAACAGTTGCTTTGAATTCTTTTTCATCTAAACCATCAAGTTTAAAGATAATCTTATCACCAACTTGAATCTGTTGCCTTCTTTCATCATTTAAGCGAAGTTCAATATTCTTTTTCCCCTTCAAAATAGCATCAAAAGGTTTTTTCTGCAATTTCATTGTATGTTTCATTATAAAGTTCACCATAAATATTCTTATTTCTGTTCTGTATTCAACAGACAAACGCACTCTGTATGGCTGGTTCTTGGGAAGAGGTCTAGGGGGGTTAATTCTTTTGGGGAATATTGGTTTTCTTCGAATATCTTTAAGTCCCTTGAGAGTGTTCCGGGGTCGCAGGATACGTATACTACCCTTTTGGGGGACATTTCTTTTATTGTTTCTATAAGCTCTCTTGTCAGTCCCTTTCTCGGTGGGTCAACTACTACTACATCAGGTTTTATGCCCTCATTTTTTAGCTTTTCTGCGCATTTTGTGGCGTCACCGCAGATGAATTCTGCGTTTTTTATTCCGTTTATCTCTGCGTTTAGCTTTGCGTCTTTTATTGCCTGTGGTACAATTTCTACTCCTACAAGTTTTTTGCAGTCCTTTGCCATGGTTAAGCCTATTGTTCCTGTTCCGCAGTACAGATCAACCAAGGTTTCTTCTCCGCTAAGGCTTGCGTATTCTTTTGCTTTTTTGTACAATTTTTCCGCTTGGCTGTGGTTTACCTGGTAAAAGCTGTTGGGGGAAATTCTGAAATTCAGTCCGCACAGGTTGTCTACTATATATTCTTCACCAAAAATTGACCTATTCTTTGTGCCGATAATTACATTGGTTTTTTCTTTATTAGAATTAATAACCACGCTTTTAATTTCGGGTATATTTTCTTTTAAAGAATTAACCAGTTCCTCTTGACACTTGATTTTGTCACCATTTACCACAAGGCACACCATAATTTCTCCTGTTTTTTCTCCGTAGCGGATATAAAGGTGCCTTAAAAGTCCTTTGTGGGTGATTTCGTCATATACGGACTGATTTGTCCTCTCAAGAAAATCTCTTACAACCGCCATAATTCGGTCAAAAATCACAGGCTGTAACAGGCAGGTGTCTGTATCAACTACCCTGTGACTGTGGAAGCCGTAAAAGCCCATAAGGATATTTCCCTCTTTATCCTTTGCAAGGGGGAACTGCGCCTTGTTGCGGTAATTGTTGGGATTTTCTGCACCTACAATGGGATTAATCTTCACATCAAGTCCTGCAATTCTTGCAACTGCATCCCTAACCTTTTGCTCCTTGATTTTCAGTTCGGAACCATAGGTTATGTGACGGTAACAGCATCCACCGCATTTCAGGAAAACAGGACAATCAATTTCGCACCTGTCAGGTGACGGAACAACAAGGTTAATCAGCTTTCCAAAGCAATAATTTTTCAGCACCTTGACAATAAGCACCTCTGCCCTGTCACCCACTGCTGAATTAGGCACAAAAATCGCCACACCGTCCTCACTTTTGCCTACTCCGTAGCCCTCGCTGGTCATTCCTGTTATATCAATTATTAATTTGTCATTCTTTTTTAAAGTCATAATTCTCATAATATCATTTTAACAAAAAAGGCTGTTCAAATCAACTTTTTAAAAAAATCTTCCTCTTTAATTGCAATTTATTCCATAAAAATATATAATAAGGGTAATAATAAAAATAAAGAGGTAATTGTTTTGGATAAAAAACATATTTTAGACGATAAAAAGAAAATTCATTTTATGGGAATCGGCGGTAGCGGAATGTGTCCTCTTGCCGAAATTCTCAAGGGCAGAGGCTTTGAAATTACAGGCTCTGACATTAGCGAATCCGACACCTTGGAGCGTATCAGGAGCTACGGTATCAAGGTTTATATGGGACAAACTGCAGAAAATATCAAGGACGCAAAGCCTGATTTGCTATGCTATACTGCGGCTATCAAGTCCGACAATCCCGAGCTTGTTTGTGCAAGGGAAATGGGTATTCCAACCCTTGAACGCTCTGAAATGCTTGGTGTTGTTACAAGCAAATACAAGAGGAGTGTTGCCATAAGTGGTACTCACGGAAAGACCTCAACAACAGGTATGTTGACTCAAATTCTTGTTGGTTCAGGCAAGGAGCCTTCTGCCGTAATCGGCGGAAAGCTCCCCTACATCGGCGGTAACAGCACAGTCGGAAAAAGCGACATTATGGTTTGTGAGGCTTGTGAATATGTTGACTCTTTCCTTGAGCTACACCCGTTCATCGGTGTAATTCTCAATGTTGACGCCGACCATCTTGACTACTTTAAAAATCTTGACAACATCAAAAAGTCCTTTAACAAGTTTGCTCACCAGACAAGCAACCTTATTGTTTACAACGGTGACGATGCCAACACAGAGGACGCACTTGAAGATGTGAAGATTAAGAAGATAACCTACGGTCTTTCTATGGAGAACGACTACTATGCAATGAATCTTCAAAAAGACGGTGTTACACAGAGCTACGACCTGATGTATCAGGGTGAATTTTTGACAAGAATTAACCTTTCTGTTCCGGGAGTTCACAATGTATATAATTCTCTTGCGGCAATTACAGTTGCAGATTATCTTGGAGTTCCTGTGGATAAAATCGCAGAGAATATTGAAAAATTCACCGGTGTTCACAGAAGATTTGAGCTACTTGGCAAGCCTAAGGGAATTACAGTAGTTGACGACTTTGCCCACCACCCAACAGAGTTAACCTCCACACTAAAGACAGCAATGGATCTTGGCTTTAACCATGTTTGGGCGGTATTCCAGCCACACACCTTCAGCCGTACCGCAATGCTTCTTGATGACTTTGCAAAGGCTCTGAAAATTCCCGACACAGCAATTATTTCGGA
Organism: Ruminococcus sp.; assembly: GCA_051880975.1. GTDB lineage: Bacteria > Bacillota > Clostridia > Oscillospirales > Acutalibacteraceae > Ruminococcoides. The sequence continues at coordinate 3,786 of JBJEOZ010000021.1, read as the reverse complement.
AATTTTGCCTGTTAGGGAAACAAACACCTACAACATTTACAGCCGTGATTTAGGTGCAAAGGTGCCAAACTCCGTATGCCTTGACACCTTTGATGAAATCACCGACTACATTGTAAAGAATGCAAAAGAGGGCGACCTTGTGCTGACAATGGGCGGCGGAAATGTGTATATATGCGCAAATCAGATTGTTAAAGCACTTGAAGAAAAGTGATTTGGTGAATAAGTAAATAGGTTTAAAAAAACGACAAAGCATTGCTCTGTCGTTTTTTATGTGTAACAAACCCTCCACCGCAAGCGGTTCCCCTCTTGTTCTCTCATCAAAAATTCATCTTTATTATTACTTTTTCATTATTCTATAAATTAATAACTTAATCCGTTTCTCGCCTATACGATAGATAAAAACCATTCACATATGAGCTTATTCGTCAGTTTCTTCTGTTTCATTCAGAAAATCGTCGTTTTCGGACTCTAATTCCTCCCATTTCTTTTCAATCCAGGCTCTGCGATCCTTGGCTCCGCTTTTTGCTATTTTCCATAATCCAAACATAATTGCATATTCTATAATCAGCATAACACAAATGAAGATTATGCTGTCCGCCACACTTTCAAAACCACCTGACACATATTCCGCCAGATATGCCGGTACAATTACCACTATCGGCAACAAAATATAGAACCATTTAGATTTTTCTGTTCTTCTGCAATCCTTCTCCTCTTTTTTCAGGAAATCAGCCATTGAGAGCTCGCCTTTGCCCTTTTTGATATTTCTTTTATTTGCTTTCTGAAATTTCTTTTCCATTACCGAGGGAATCTGATTCTCCGATTCTCTGGCTACCATATCCTTAAATCTGACTTTATTGCTTTTCTTTTCACGCAAACGCTTGTAATTGAACAAATAATACGGAATAAGATAAACAGCACAAATCAGCATAATTACCCAGTCAGGACAATTACAAAGGGTATCGCTATTAGTCAGAATAAATATCAGAGTTAAAATCATAGCTCCAATCACTACAAAGAAATCAATGACCTGCAAGACCGTCATAGAGATTCGCTTTGTGCAGAACATTATATGCCGTACAATCAGATTTGAAGCCAATCCGATTAATAATGATATCGCTATTCCAATCAGATATGCAGGTATATTAATACTGCTGTTTGAAGTCCATAAGTCAACCTGCGTTCCGTCAAAATAATCCAAAGCTATAAACAGCATATCTACAGCAGCAACGACAAACATCCACAATGTAATGTTTTTCAGAAAGTCTAAAAAATCCAAAAGTCTGTTCTTCACACCATAATCCGAACAGAAAGTTTTGCAAAAACGCTCCAGATTATTACCCGTAATTTTATGTATGGGTTTTCCCTCTGACTGTACGGTTAAAAATATATCCAGAAGTTCGCTCAGCTGTTCCTCCTTTGTAACCCCGTCAATGTATTTTGTAGTAACGTAAAGTTCAATCTTACTGAACACCGTTCGGTATTCTCCGTTAAGCTTTTCAGTATAAAATGAATAGCTCTCATTCATTTTTGTCTGACTCCTCTCTGTATAAAATCTTGTTTGCAGACGCAGTTATTTTTTCATAGCCCGATTTAAATTCCTGCAAGCTGATTTTGCCGTTTTCTGTAATTGAGTAATATTTGCGTATGGGACCGAATGGCGATTTCGCTTTTCTGCAAGAAATCAGTTCCTTCTTCTCCAATCGTGTAAGCACGGGATAGAGCGTTCCCTCCAACAGATTTTCAAAGCCGTTTTCCTCAAGCTCCGCAAGGATTTCATAACCGTAGGTTTCTCCTTTTGCTATAACCGCCAGAACGCAGCCCTCTAAAATTCCCCGCAAAAGCTGTGAATCTCCCAAAAGGCATCATCCTTTCAATTAGCTACTTTGTGTTACAAAGTAGCCTTTATGTTGTCATTGTATCACCACTACTATGCGTTGTCAAGTAGCTAAATATAGTTTTATTCAAAAAAAATGAAGAGACTGTCGCATTAACAGCCCCAAATCGAGTAGGAGGCTTTTGTAGTTATAAAGTAATAGAGAATAGTTAAAAAGTATCAATAACCCTATTGTCATTCTGCATTCTTCACTATTACTTAATCACTAAAAAAGCACCGAGTAATCCACAAAACGGACTACTCGGTGTTTCACTTTCAATATAAAGTTTTTGCCTTATGCCTCGTTGAATTTGTCCTTGCCTACCTTGCAAAGAGGGCATTTGAAATCATCAGGCAAGTCCTCGAACTTTGTTCCCGGTGCGATTCCGCCGTCAGGATAACCTGCTTCTTCGTCATAAACCCAACCGCATATACTGCATACATACTTCATTTGGTTTTCCTCCTTTTAAAATTATTTATAATAATGACCCAGATAGCACATATAGTTTAATTCTAATAAGGAATATTGTTTATACTGTTTCTGCGTCTTATTAACCACAATAATCAAACTATATATTTCTTCTTAAGAATTATATATCTCATACTGGATTCTTCCATTTCTTTTTTCAACAAAATCTATTTCATTTTCTATCCACTGTAAATATTCTTCAGTGCTTTTCGGTAAAGGGTTAATATAAAACTCTCCGTTTCCAAGCCAAAAGTTAACCGATGAATAGTCAGAAGTCACACAATCTTGCAAGAAAAAGTAATCCACATAACCTTTAAAATCTACGAACAAGTCAAAAAAAGCCTTATCCTTAATAAGCGTTTCATATAAAGGACTTTCCTCTCCCATATAATATCTTCTTATACATTCAAGGGTTAAATCCCATCTATCACTTATACTACGGTTTAACCCTCTTGACGAATTAATACCATTTTTCCTTTTAGGAAAAATTATTGTTCCGCCTATAGTATAAGATTTACGGATAAATTTTTCTATATAATCTCTAAAATTAGGAACATCCATTTGTATTCGTTCAAGCATCTTACTATATCGTTTGTACCTAAAACTCGCAGTAATAGAGTCACTTCCAAAACGAAAGTTTTTCCAAGTCAGATAATTAGCACCTGAACCCCTCTCCAATTCCATATACTCCCCATTTGGAAGTTTTTTGCTCCAAAGCAACTGGTGATACCTTTGCAATGTTTTGCTAAGAGTATCAGGGTCATAATTACCTGAACCCATACCATCATTCTTTTCCCTAAAATCATCCCAATAGTGAGGTGTATCTGTCGTAAAATCAAAATTTACATCAATATCTTTTAGAGTATAATTTATCAAAGTTATTTTCTCCGTTATTTTATAAATATTCCAACCTATCTCCTTGGCCCACGAATGTCTTTGCCGATAAAGTCCAGCTTTGCACAGCTTCCCATTACTCTTGATACAAAGCGGGGTGAGTAGCATTTTTCCATATCTTTTAATGTAAGGTTACTACTCATAATTGTTGGCTTTCCGTTAAGGAGTCTTGTGTTGAAAATGTTGTAAATTGTGGATATTGCGTAACTGCTTTGGAACTCTGTTCCCAAGTCGTCAAATATGAGCAAATCGCAGGAAACAAGGGTGTTCAGTGTGTCCTCTTCTTCATCATAGGCGTAGCTGAAATGCTGTTTTTCCAGCTTTGACAAAATCATTGGTGCGGAAACGTACACAACGCCAAAGCCCTTTTTAATAACCTCATTGGCTATGGAAAGGCTAAGGTGGGTTTTGCCCAGACCTGTTGCACCCTTCATCATAAGGCTTGGTGAATTTAAGGAAAAATTATCAGCATATTTTTTGCAGTAGGCAAGGATTTTGCTCATTCTGTCGTAGGGTGACGTGGTGTATCCCTCTTGAACATCCATAT
>JBJEOZ010000020.1:0-11022 GCA_051880975.1 Ruminococcus sp. | reverse complement strand
ATTGGAATATCCGAATAATCTTCGTTTTCGCTGAAAACTTTGTCAGGATAATAAATCTTAGATACATTCACATTTGTACTCTTTCGTTTTACATTGTTTTTATCAATGTAGCTTGATGTTTCCAAACTTCCGATAACCGTAATCTTGTCACCCTTAGTTATGTAATTTGAAAGATTTTCAGCCGTTTTATTAAAGCAAACACAGTCAACGAAATCTGCAATATCCTTGTTATTATCCCTGTGACACGCAAGGACGAATTTCAAATATATCGTATCGTCTTTTTTTCTTGTTTCAGGATTATTAACAATCCTGCCTTGAATAATGATTTGATTAATCATAGCTCCCTCCATAAATTGAAGAAGTTTTTTAACGCTTTTTCTTTTTCGCTGTCGTTCAAAAAAGCACATTGAATAATAAGCTCCTTGTACTGTCTGCTATATTCATCAAGTGCTTTTTGGTTTTTAGCTTTTTGGCTTTTGTCCTTACTTCTTTGTATTCGCTTGTATAATCTGTTGTAGATATGTAGGTATTGTCTTTTTAAATTATCGTTGTAGTATTCATTAATCTTTTTTCGGTTTGTTCTGTGTTTACATCTGTTACAATAACCTGTTGTGATTGTTCCAACTGTAAAATTTCCGCATAACCTGCATTCTGATATATACATTTTGTAGCTTGCAATGTAATATAGGGTGATTAAGCATATATCAATTAACGAAGAAACTTGTTGAACGGTGTGGCACAAATAGTTATCGCTTTGATGATTAATTATCTGTATTACATCCTTGAGATTGTTGTAATAAGGAAAATTGCCAATACCGTAGTCAACATAAATAAAATCGTTTCTCCGTAAATTTGTATACCATTCTTCACTCTTAAATTCACAGATAACGCTTTTTATAATATCCTCACTGTTGCATTTTGCTTCTGCAAGAGCTGTAATATTGGCAGATAATAATTTTAATTCTGTGACAATATCTGCATTAATGTCAAACATAAGAAATAACTCTGAATAGTTATATAACTTGTCCTTGAAATAATTGATTATTGCTGTTTTTTGATTTTCGGGATTTTCAAGAATTTCATCAAACAGATTGTCTTTTACTGCATTGATAATTGCTATCAGAGTTTCGCCAAATAAATATTTGTCATATGATTTATTATTTATGACAAGGTAATCGAAATACCTTGTTCTGCACGTCTTGTTCCTGCGTGTTACATTTTTTGTAAACCTTGTTCCAAAAATACATACCGGTTTAAATTCACCTTCCATTTTTAAACCTCCTCACCGTTATTAGTATGTAAAGCATAAATAGGATCACAGCAGTAATTACAGTTGCCTTTATATTCTCTGTATTGACTGTATTCTCGGTTTTGCGGTTACTACTCTTATATTTGTCAGGGTAAAATCTTTCGCCTGTTACAAGAAGTCTGTGTGTATTTACAGAATAGGGATAACAAGTGATTAATGTGATTAAGTCTTTGTTTCTTGTCATTTTAAGGTTTTGCATTTCCTTTGGTAATACGATATTAATATCAGTAACCCTGTAATAAAGTTTATTATCAAGATATCTAAGTACAAAAATATCTCCATTTTGTAATTCGTCTAAATCATCAAAAAACTTTGCGTGAGGATAACCACTATGGGCAGATATAAGTGTGTGACAGTTGTTCTCTCCAATTGGAAAAGAAGAATTTTTAAGATGAACTGCACCTTTTGTAAGAGCGTCATTTACGGTTTCGTGATAAACAGGCAAATTAACATTTATCTTTGGAATTTCAATATATGCCATTATGCCGTTCCCAAAATTTAAAATATCGTCATATTGGGATAAAATATTTCCATACTTGCTTGATAATTCGGAGCTGAAAAACTTGCTTGTAATTATTCCGTTATACTGTCTTGCTTTCACTATTGTATTGTATTTTTCGTTATCACTCATAGTTTTAACAGCGTTATCGAATTTCTTATAATAAGATTTATTTGTAATCTCATTTATAATGTTGCTTACAGTTGGATAACCAACAAGGCAAACCCCGATTACAAAAAGGAGAACCAACAGAAAAGAAAAAAACTTCTTCATATAATCACTTTCTAAAGCAAACAAGGGAGCTGAAAGCTCCCTTGTGCTTGTAATATTACTTGTCTGTATTTGCCTTTATTTCAGCCTTCTTTTTGCTTTTCTTAACAGCATAAAGAAGTGGCAGGCTTATTACAATCAATGCAATTCCGGCGAAATAAAGGTATTCTACATAACCGCCTGTCTGCGGTGCTGTGAGCTTTGAGTCTGTTACGGTGCAGGTTGCAATTCCGTTTGCAGGAGCGTTAGCAACATAGGTATCGTTTGCAAAAGTATCCTGATACTCAACATTTACATCAATAGGAATAACCTTGCCGTAAACATTGTAGTCAGCAGGTGCTTTGGTTTCAACGATATAATATTTACCTGATGCAACTTTCATATCTTCGCCGTTAGATGTGGTGAAAACCACGTTGCCGTCTTGGTCAGATGTTCCTGTTGCAATAGCATTTTGCTTATTCTGTGCGTCCTGTTCTGACTCATAGAGAGCAAATTCAGCACCGGCAAGGTGGTTGTTATTTTCGTCCAATTTCTCAACACCTATGCCATATGTATAAACATAAACGGTGTTGCCGGGAACACTGTCAATCTTGGAACGGTTGCCGTACTGGAGCTTGACATCTTCGTTAGGATTACCCTTAATGCCTTTGACTGCATACTGATTAAGTGTTGCCTTGTATTCTACAATTACAGCAGCCACACCGTCATTATAGTAATTATCAAGTGCAAGATAATCTCTTGATAAAGCTACATTGAACTGTGTGTTTTCGCCCTCTGCCTCTTTTGTAACATTAACGCTGTAATTTGTCTTTGCAATATCTTCAACCTTTGTGCCGTCTGCCTTGGCAAGATATACGCTGAAAGAGGTCTTATCAAGTGTTAGTCCTTTTGACATATCGTCATATACTGCATAAGATGTGAGCTTAATCTGCTTACTGCCTGTTGTTGTGTTAGTCAGCTTAAAGGATACCTCATCACCCAAAGAAACATCTGTGTAGTTTTCGTTGTTCTTTGTGCTGTTTGTAATCACCTTATTTGTTGTAGGTGGATTCTGCACAACCTTTTCCGCAAGGTCAATCTTCTTGTATTCATAAATCCAACCGTTTTCTCCGTAATACGGTAGTGCAAGAATAGAGTTCTGAACAGCTGTTACATCGGCAGGATATTCAACAGCCTTGATGTAATAAATACCTTGAGGTAGGTCTGAAAAAGTGTATTCAGTTGCTGTGTCTGTATCAAATGAGCCGTATGACTGCACTGATGCAGGAAGTGTATCAAGCTCATCAAGGTGAGCAAGAGCAGATTTTGTATTTCCGTTCTTAATATCAGTCTTAATTGCATCTACTGATGTAGTGTATGATGTTTCGTATGGACTGGCTGTTGTACTGTCAAGCGTTGCCACCTGATAGCACTCAAAGGTATAACCCTTTTTGCCACACTCAACATTGATTGATACATTCTTATCCTCCAACAAGGTGTCTGCACTTGCTGATACCGGAATTGCCATAACTGCAACGATGGCAACCATAATTAAAGCCATAATCTTTTTTACTTTCATTGTTTTTTCCTCCTAAAATTCTTCACAAAATAAATTCCACAAGCTGACAGACCTATAAAAATAAAGCCTATCAATAACGGTAATACATATCCGTTACCGCCTGTGTTTAATGCGACAATACTATTATCCTTTACAACTAATGATGGGTTAAGAGTATATTCATTTTCACTTGATACGGTAAATTCTATTTTATCTGTGTAAGGCATTTTGCCCTCAGGAGCCTTTGTTTCGATAAAATAGTAATTGCCCAAATCGATACCACTAACCTTTAAAGTGCCGTCAGAGTCAACCGTAAGGGTATTATTACCGCTTTCCGAAACGGTGTAATTTCCGTCAGTTTCTTTAGCTGTCAGAACAGCCGTTCCGTCGGCTTTGTAGAATGCAAATTCAGCACCGGATAGGCTATTGCCGTCACCGTCCTGTTTTTGCAGTGTAACTGAGCCATAGTACAGCTCATCAACCATTGTAACTGTCTGCACATCAGCAGTATCCTTAACAGTAAAATATATATCCTGTGCAAGCTTATAGTTGCTGTTAGGTGTTGACTTTTCGTGCAGACGGTATGTTTTGCCTACGACTAATTCACCATAAATCTTATGAGCTTCACCTTCCGTATTCCATTCGTCAATTATGGTGTTGTTTTCGTCGTAAAGCTGTAGAACAGCATTTTGCAGAGGATTGTTTTCCTCATCAACCTTAAGAATTTCAAATTTTGTTGTATCATCACGCATTACAACTGTTTGTTGATTTTCTGTATAAGTGAAGTTAATGCTGTTTGTAGTCGCATATCCGTTTGGAGCAACTGTTTCTGTCAATGTGTATGTTTCATCAAATACTAAACCCTCAATTTTGTGAGGTTCGGTTCCTGAAGTCCATTCATCAACAGTATTACTGTCTTTGTCTGTAACTTTCAGTTTTGCACCCGGCAATTCATCGTCCCCGGTCAATGCCTTTTTAGATACATAACATTCTGTCTTGTCATCTGCAACTTGTACCGTCAGTCTGTTTCTTACAATAGATATTCCGCTTACAACATCCCTGTCTAAGTTTTCATTACTTACTGTGATAGGGTGCTTTGTTTCATCAATGAGATAACCGTCAGGAGCGGATATTTCTTTGACATAATAATCACCAAAAGCATAGCTGTCGGCTGATTGGGCAAATCCCTTGTAAGTGATATTGCCGATTGTTGTTGTCTTGGTAGCAGGCAGTGTTTCAAGGAGCTTGTCTTTGGTATTGTATATACCGTACACAGCACCGTTAAGCTGTTTGCTGTCGTCGGCTGTGTCAGACTTAATCACCCTGATGTTGATTGTTGCGGAGTTTACAAAATTAAGCTCATAATAGCCGTTTTCGTAATACTCATTAAAAGACTCCTCATCTATTGAAAATTCAATAGGGTCAGGAACATTAACATAATCCGGGATACCACCCCACGGACTGTAACCAATTTCTTCAACTTTATAATTACCGCCGGAAAGCCATTTTTCAATGTATCCGTCGCTATTGGTGGGTCCGATAGTAGATGTACTTTCTACAACACCGCTACTGTCGTATTTCGTGAGCTTAAAGAATACACCTGAGATATTACCGTCATCAGCAGTTTTGCTAATTCTGACTTTTGTGTCCATATAGTTCACATAAGTTGAAGTAGTAATTTCTGTTGCTTTGTAGTTACAGAGAAGTCTTTTCAGTCGTTTGTAATATTCATTACTTCCTGCGTCTATTCCGTCACGCTTGTTACCGTTCTTGTGTTCTTGATAAGTAAAGTGGTACGGTTCACAGCCTGTTGGTATAGCGTAATGCTCAGGGTTCATATCAATATTACTTGTTTCACCGTTAATAGAATCTGTCGGTGTGAAATCGGAAGTTTTCTTTCCTAATTCAAAGATGTAATAATTACCATATGGGACTTCCTTTCCGTTCTCTGTCCCAATGCTTGAATTGATATATCTTCGTAAATAGGTTTTGATTGTTCCGGTTTCACCGTCTGAATTGGTAGGGCCAAGTATCATATAATACTCGTCAAGCTCTTTGTTGTAGGAAACACTTGATGTTGTAAGTCCAAGATAATTTGCAGCGTTCTGACTGTAACATTCAGCTGATACAACCGAGTCGGTTGTGCTGTCATAGTAGTTAAATGTGCTTGTTCTTCCTGAGCCGTACTCAGCATTGGCTTTAGGCATTCTCACATAGAAGTACCAACCCGATTCGGCATTTGCAAGTTCTGTGTTGTTCAGCTTATCCCTTGCAGATTTTTTAACCCTAAAGTTACGGTTGCTCGACTCATAGTCATAATCGACACCAACAGAGAAGTAAGCATAAACAGGGTCAAGAGTTCCTCCGCATACAATATCCTGAATATCCTTTTTTTCAGCCTCTCCGTATGCAATAAGCTTACCGGTGGAGGTTTGAGGAACATTCTGTTCTATGGACGATGCCATTTTGGATGTTGTGCTGTAAGTTGCCGATGAACTTACACTTGCAGGGGTCAAGGTCAGCTTGTTTCCGCTTATGCTTGCCTTAACATTGAGATACTTTGTTTCACCTTTATAACCCTTGAAGGAAATAGAACGATTAGTTGCAAGAGCCGTATAATTACTAAGGCAACCGTTTCGGTCTGTCAGTGCCATTGATGTAGTTGCAATACTGTATCCAGATGACGGACTGTATGTGACACGCAGTTTGTATTCCGGAGCGGATGGCTCAAATTTACTGGTAAAGGATGGGTTGACATTAAAGTTCTTGATATTTGATACAATAGCATCATATATTAGTTTTATGTTTTTTCCTGCCGTTCCGGTGTATGCGTCGCATAGCCTATATTTTGTGCTTGTATATGGTCTTTTTAAACTTCTGTATCCCTCCGTGATTTCCCATATAAGGAGCTGTGTAGCCATATATGCCTCGTAAACACTAACTGTGTGACCGTACATTTTGTAGAATTGTATCGAATGTCCGTTGATTGTTTTTGTTCCTGCGGAGGTTTTGTTTTTACCCTCAAGACCAAAACAAAGTATCATATTAACAAGGTTTCTTTGTAGTTGGTTTAAGCCTTTATTCCAAACGGAGTTAGCAGAATTGGAATTCTGAACATAGTCGCTTGTTCCATCTGCAGGAACATCAAGTTCAATACAATACGCTCGTTCACCGTTGATTTTGAACATTGACTCCTGCAAATTGCTGTGGAGCTTTCCCATCTGCTTTTGCGATACAATAAGGTTACCGTCAGAGTCATATGTATCAACGAATGTCATACGGTATGTTGTTGCTGCATTTACACTAAACGGTAAGGTGGTTAAGGTAACCAACAGAACAAGAAGTAGAGAGATAGCACTTTTTATTCGTCCTTTTTTTGATAGCTTAAACATATTCAATTACCTCCTTTTAAAATATTTGCAATAAAAAAAGACAAGGTATATTTCCTTGCCTTTGGTGGTTCACGGGGTTTCTTTTCCATATTATCACCTGATTTTCTAAACAAAAAAGATGGACAAATTGTCCACCTTTTCCTGCTTCAATATGTTTAATATTGTATTTCTAATTTAATTTTATCATCTTCGGTAATTGTAAAACAGAATTTTTTGTAGAAGTGTCGCAGTCTTTGATTGTGTTCTTCGTCTTTTGTATCCACAAATGATAAGAAACCTGAAATATACTCTATATTAAAAGTTTTAGCATAATCTATTAGGCTTTTCATCATTATAGAACCATATCCTTTATTGGGAATACAAAGAAAATCTTCAATATAGAAGTATTGCAAATAACTCCCACTTTTTGTGATATTTTGATTGGCTCTTACAAATAAAAGCTGTGGTCTTGTTTCTTCTCCTAAGATGAATTGTTTGTTATAACCCTTTATTGTTATTTCTTTCAACATACCTTTATAATCATACTCTTCACTGGCTGTAACACACACAAGAGTATTTGTATTGCTTTTAGTTACATCAAAAAACAATATTTTTTCATTTTTTTCAGATAGTGAAAGAATAAAACCGTAAATTTTATCATAATAAATCAATTCCTTGGTATCTTGATAATGGGAATTTAATAAATTAAAATATTCGCTACGATAGTAACATTCGTTGCATAATTTCTTTTGGAATAGTTTTTTTAAAATTTTCAAAATCCTTAACTCCCGAATAATTGGTTTCCGATAATGAAATGTTAAGAATAATTATATCTATTAGTTTTTCTTTCGTTTGATGATTGTCAACATTGTTTATATCGGATAATACCAATTCTAAATCATTGATTAAGGATTTGCAACTGTTCCTGCTTATTCTTAATGATAGTCTGTAAAATTCTGTGTATTCTAACCTCAGTTCCTGATTAATATCGCCTAAAGTTAGTTTCCCTTTTAATATTTGCTTTTGTAGTAATTCACACATCATAAGATTATAGCGTTCTGTCTTGTTTAGTTGAACAATAAATTTTTCTGATTCTGATAAATTCATTATTTTACTCCTCTTTTAGATACCAGCAGAAAAAAGATAACAAAAAAGATGGACAAATTGTCCACCTTTTCTTTCACTATATTTGAATTTATGCACCATAGTAGAATTTGATTAAATATTGTTTCCTGCCAAGAGCGTCCTTGTACTCTTCAGGATAAACATACACATCAAACTCTCCGCCGATACTTTTTATCCAATCAATAAATTCCTTCCAACCGTTTTCGTTACCATCTAAAATGTGCTTTTTACATCTGTCACAATATTTTACCTTGCGGTATTTTGGATTATTATTGTAACGCTTACAATCTTTGCAATTGTCATATTTTTCAAACCATTTGCATAAGTCTTCGTAATTGTCTATACCGTGCCAAGTTCCGCCATTGTTAATTTCATCGCAGGACATTTCATTTGTCCAAAAATCTAAGGTATCAATGAAATTTAAGTTAATAGAACCATCACACCACCAAGCACTATCGGTCAAGTACCATTGACCGGGATAATTAATTCTTCTGTTGGGGTCTATTACAGCACCTTGCTTTTCAAACCAATTATTTAATTTCTCGCAAAAACGATTTACAAGAGCCTTGTTGCTTACAAACTGTTCAGCTGTGATAGCAGTGTTATCGTCAATAGCCTTAACAGTGATGTTACACTTTGCAGACTTTTTACTACCGTCCTTTGCGGTGGCTTTTACAGTACATTTGCCCTTTGCAACAGCTTTTACATAGCCGTTAGATGATACAGTAGCAACCTTTTTGTTGCTTGTAGTCCAACTGACAGCCTTATAAACAGCGTCCTTTGTAACTGTTGCTTTCAGCCTTAAACCCTCACCCACAAATAGTGATGCAGAGGTTTTGTTCAGCGTAATCTTTTTGACCTTTTTGCCAACGACTAATGTACACTTTGCAGACTTTTTACTGCCGTCTTTCGCTGTTGCGGTAATAGTGCAATAACCTTTCTTTTTTGCTGTAACCTTGCCCTTGCTGTTTACTGTGGCAACCTTTTTGTTTCCTGTTGTCCACCTAACAGCTTTGGTGTTTGCATTGAGTGGATAAATAACAGCCTTTAATGTAGCTTTTTTGCCCTTTTTTTTGAGGTTTAATACATTTTTATTCAGCTTAACTCCTGTGGACTTTTGAATGATTGTAACCTTACAGATAGCTTTGATAAGCGAATTGTCAACTGATTTCGCAGTAATGTAGGCTGTTCCTCTTGATTTTAGTGTAACCTTTCCTGTTGAGTCAACAGTGGCAACCTTACTGTTGTTTGTTGACCACTTAACAGCTTTGGTATTTGCATTGCTTGGGAATACATTGCAACTTAGTTTTAAAGTTCCGCTTTGGTTGTATCTGTTATAATTATAGCTTGTTCTGTTAAGCTTGATTGAAGATACCTTTACAACAGGTGGAACGGTGCTTGATGTTTCGGTAGGTGTTGTTTCCGTATCGGTAACAGTAGTTTCACTTGTGGTTGTTTCCGTTGTACTTGCCTCATCGGGAGTTGCCTCGTCAGGTGTTGACTCAGAGTTACCAACAGAGAAAGAATAATCCTCCGCAAAGGCTGTTGCGTTAATACTGAATACGCTTGTGAATACTAACACGATTAACAAAATAGATATAAGTTTTTTCATTACTGCTTCCTTCTTTCAATTTGATACTGATTTATTCGTTATTTATCACGGTAATGAGAACCGCACTGCACAATTTTAATTATTTCGCCATCAATACGATAGACGATTCTATTACAGTCATCAATTCTTCTGCTCCAATACGATGACAAATTACCTGTTAATCTTTCAGGTTTACCTATACCCTGATAACCGTTTCGGTCTATGTCCCTAATTAATAATATAATTCGCCTTAGAGTTTTTTTATCTTGCTTTTGCCAATATAAAAAATCTTCCCAAGCCTCATCTGTCCACGCTTTAATCATTTAGTACCTCGTGTATAGTTCCGCCTTTTAGTTCCATTTGCGAAATGGAATGCTCTAAACGACTTATGTTTTCACTGCTATAAAACGGGTCAGGATTTATATTACCGGGTTCAAACAGGAGGTTAAATAAATCGTCGTTGATTTCAACTTTTTCTGCATCCTTGCGAATATCATCCAATGATAGGGGTATGCAACCTCTATCACTTGACCTGAGTCCTTTTCTGCTGTTAATCCAAGAGATTTCATTATGTGAAAGTTCTCTCAATTTCCAAGAGGCATACTCACAGTATTCATTCATAACTGTATCAACAACGACTTTTTCTTTTTCAGATAAGCTGTGTGTTGCAACTGTTATGCCAATGCCTTGTTCAAAATGACTTCTCACATCGGTTGATACCGGACCGTGTACCCAACCCTGCAATTCTTCCTCAAACAGAGGGGAGTCGGTAAGTGCTAAGCTTTCACGCTGACAAAAATAGAGCAATTTGTGAAGTTTGAGTTCGTCAATATCTTCATTGGTTCTTTGCTTATAACTGTCAATAATGTATTGTGCAACATCAAGTACATTTGCCATATTTATTCTTCCTTTCGTAAATTTCTGATTATATTTTACTCGTCTTCTTCCTCGTCAATTTCCTGCATTATTTCACTAAAACTGTTATAGCGTTTTCGTTCAACGCTGCCGGAGGCGATTAAGTCACTTTCAATTCTTGCAAATGTGTTATCTTCCAAGGGAACAACTGCAAGGGTTTTTCCTAAAGGTGCAAGTATTTTTAAGATAGTATTTAGTTGTGGATTAGTCTGACCTGTTTCCATCCTTGCTATAATGGGTTGTTTAACTCCACTGATTTTTTCAAGTTGCTTTTGGCTAATTCCTTGTTCATTTCTTGCTTTGATGATTTCGCCGATAATGGCAACTCTTGAATTGCTTTCACTATCCATCTTAAACCCTCTTTTTTAGTAAAATAACTATTACTGCTTTCTAATATCATTATAC
>JBJEOZ010000019.1:0-11046 GCA_051880975.1 Ruminococcus sp. | reverse complement strand
AAACACTTTATTATAAAGAACTCCCACTAAAGGATTTTGCAGACAACAACCTTGTATATCTGGATAGCTTTGCCGGAATTAATATGAATGCTTTTAAAACATTGATTTATCCCCAGAGCAATTCATATGGTGAAAAGGCTGTGGAGAATGAAATTATCTCAACCGGTAAGATTGAAAATATTGACTATAATCGTGAGAGCGTAAGGAATATACTTAAAGGTCTTGCCCCAAAGGATGATGAAGAAAACAGAATTTATGGTCTGAAAAAAGGCTTTGATTTTATAGCCAATAAAAGCAATAAGATTACCGAAGAAAACATTTACAAGCTGTATGTGATGACGGTAGGTGACTTTCTTGGTGAAGAAGATAAACTTATTGATGGCAACTACTACCGTCACGATAGTGTTTATGTTGTAGGCTCTAATGTAGAGCATAGCGGTATGCACCATACAAACTTAAGCAAGGCTATGTCAGATTTGGTTAATTTTATTAATTCCGAGGATGATATTAACGACCTTGCAAAGGCATCTGTGATACATTTTTATTTTGCTTATATACATCCGTATTTTGACGGAAACGGAAGAATGGCTCGTCTTTTACACCTGTGGTTTTTGGTGCAAAAAGGATATGAAACCGCCCTGTTTATACCGTTTTCCTCATATATAGCAAATTCAAAGAATCAGTATTATAACGCCTATACTGTTATTGAAGAAAACTGTAAAAAATCAGGTGTAATTGATGTGTCACCGTTTATGCAGTACTTCTCGGAGTATGTGTATAATAAACTCCGAAATGAGGAACTTGCAACTGATATTTTTGAAACTTACCGGCAAGAACTAAAAGCAGGTAATGTAACAGAAAAAGAAAAACAGCTTTGGAATTTTGTCGTATCAAAGTATGGCAAAAGTGAGTTCTCCACCAAACAGCTGGAAAAAGATTTCGGCAATGCAGCCTATGCCACAATCCGAGCATTTGTAATAAAGTTTGAAAAGCTAAAGCTACTCACCACACAGAAGTATGGCAATAGGGTGAAGTATAAAATATTGCAATAATTAAAAATATAAATAACATAAACCTGAATTTATTTGAGTTTTAGTATTTAATTTTTAGTTAATGATGGCTACTCAAAGCTTCAAATTCAAAACTAACTTCCGATTTTACAACAATTTTATTATTTTAAAATTATTATAATTTCAATATTTTAAATTTCAAAATAACTATTGACAAATTATGTTATATAGTTATATAATTTTATCGTAAGATGATTGAATTGTGGTAACATTGTTCAATTTGTTGTGGTTTTGTGATTGTTGCAACAAATTACAATAATAATGAAATGAGGAATAAAGATGAAAAATATGCTGTCGGTGATATTGATTTCAGTAATGGTATTATGTGTTTTTGTCGGCTGTGGAAATGGCGGAAATGACACTAAGGTGACTATGCCCACAGTGACTACTACTGAAACTACTGCAACAGAAATAAATACTGAGGAGAATATAGCAGAAACTGAACCGGAAGAAATTGAAAGAGTTGACCCAAAAGATGTAAATGTTATACCTATTGATGTTGACCCTCCCGCAAGGGAAAAATGTCTTCAAGAGGATACAATCGGGTTTAGGGATTTGGTGTATGATATAGGTGAGGATGAAAACGGAAATGTAAACACCTATACATACGACGGTGGATATATGACCTTCCATGTTGAACTTAGTGCAGAAACTAATAAAACTGTATCAATGGGTGTGTACCTTACGATTTCGGGTGTACAAATTCCTTTTACTATGCGTCAATGCTCGGACGCTACCTTTGAAACAAAAATGAGCAAGGAAACATCAAAGGACACCTACCACCAGCTGTGGTTTTCGGACAAAAACAACTACTATTTCTTAGTGAAGTTTAAGCCTGATATGTTTAAGAAGGGTGATACAATTTATCCTCAATTAGTTTTCGTTGGTAACGACTCATACCTGCCGGACAAGGACGGTACAGTGGATTATGGTGCAAGAATGCCCTTTGATAGTCACGGTGTAAAGGTTATTGCAAAGTGTGACGGTAAAAAATCAGCACCGGAAGTTGACACAGAATACACCACAGAGCCTATGCCAAGTGACTATTATGACGACAATGACAACGGTTATCCGAAGATTATTTTTGATACTGTAGAGGGATACGGCTTTCAGAAAATCAGCAAGAGCGATGATGTAACATATAAAATCACAGGTTACACAGCGAATTTCCCTGTTGTTGATGAATTTGCCAACCAAAAGGTACGATTGTATGTACTTGTAAATAACAGACTGTACCCAGCGTTTAACGGTAAATATTATTGTGATATGACTATGAATGAATGTACTTATTATTACAAGAACTTTACTGTTAAGGGAAAAGACCTTGAAAAAATGAACAGCGTAATGGTATGTGCCTGCCGTTTTCAAAAGACAGAAGATGACGGTGGCGACAGTTTGATTTCTACAGAGCCACTATATATTCAGGTGGATTAAGGTGCTGATATGAAAGAGCTTGAACTTAAATCAATTTCAAAATCCTATGGAAAGAAACAGGTGCTTAACAACCTATCCTGTAAATTCGGAAAAGGTGTTTACGGGTTATTAGGGCCAAATGGTGCCGGAAAAACTACACTTATCAGCATAATAGTAAACATCCTTAAGGCAAACAGCGGTGAGGTGCTTTTCGGCGGTGAAAAAATAGAAAAGCTGGGAAAAGAATACTTTGAAAATATTGGTTATCTGCCTCAATATCCCCGCTTTTATTCCAATTACACAGCACAGGAATTTCTTGAATATATCGCTGTTATCAAAGGTCTGAAAAGAGATGTGGCGAAGAAAAGAATTGACGAGCTTTTTGAATTTGTAAATCTTCAAAACGACCGTAAAAAGAAGGTGGGTGCATATTCAGGTGGTATGCGTCAAAGGCTTGGTGTTGCACAGGCAATAATAAATAACCCCAAAATTCTTATTCTTGATGAGCCAACAGCAGGTCTTGACCCAAAGGAAAGAATACGGTTTCGCAACTTGATTTCAAGTATTAGTCAAGATAAAACAGTTATTCTTGCAACACACATTGTTTCTGATGTTGAGTATATGGCTAAAGAGGTTGTCATGCTTGATAAGGGTAGGTTTGTATGTAATGATACACCTGCAAATCTTATTAACTCAATAGGGGATAAGGTGTGGAACATTAATGTGCCTGAAGATGCTATTGATGAATGTATGGAAAAGTACGTTGTCAGCAATGTTCAGCATACAGACAGTGGATTTTTGATAAAAACTGTTGGCGACAAACCCTCAGCAAATGCCACACAGGCATCTGCTACACTGGAAGAGGTGTATCTTTATTACGTATCCGAGGGTGACGCAAAATGAGAATAATCCTTAGTGAGTTAAAAAAGCTCGTTAAAAGCAAGATTATCATAGTTGCCTTACTGCTTTTTATTGCCCTTGACTTCACCAATATTTACAGAAATTACAATGTTTCCTCAGGCTTTAGGAATATGTCAAAGGTGGTGACTGAGGCAAGGGTAGTTTTACAGAAAAATCTTGACGGAAAGATTACCGATGATAAGGTTAATCTCATTAAAACTCAGGTGGAAAAGCTGAGTAAGCTTGAAACAGGAGAATTTTCCCGTCAAAAAGAACCTGACAGTCAGTTTATGACAGGCTATGCCTATTATGATTCCTACCTATGGGGAATTTTTAACAATTACCTTGACCACGGTCAGCAGTACTCAGAAGAACTGTCAGAAAAATTAGATACAAGCAAAGAAAATATTGAGTACTATAAGGACAAGAATGATTATTATGTACAGGAAAATACCCTGTATCAAGACACCTACAGCGGACGACAAATAGACGAAATTTACGATACGGAAAATTTGCCTGACTATTTTCAATACAGTTTTTCTGCAATCCTAATAATTATTATGCTCCTCCTGGGTGTTGTGCCGGTGTTTTCCGGTGAATGTGAGTCCGATATGGACATTATTCTTAACACCACACCGCTGGGCAGAAGAAAGACGATTTTGGGTAAAATATCTTCAACCCTGATTTACACTGTGTTGGTGACCCTAATTTTTTCAGCCTGTGATTTTATGGCATTTATGATTTTCGGCAATATGGATGGACTTAACCAAAAGCTATATGCTTTGGATATGTTTAATTACGCCCCTGTGGATATGAAGGTATGGCAGTTTGTTCTTGTTATGTTTGCAGTAAAACTGCTTGGTATGATAATACTTTCCCTTGTATTTTTGCTTTGCTCAAGGCTATTCAAAAATTCGGTGACGCCGTTTATTACGGGAATGGTTATTTTCGTTTTGCTTATGCTGTGCAGAACTCTGTTTACCACCCACACAGGGGAAGTTCTCAATATGCTTAATCCGGTGTCACTGATTATTTATTACAGCTACTTTACCTCTTTTTCAGTTGTTAATATTTTTGGAAGTCCTGTTTTTATGTATCAGCTTTCCGTAATTTCAGGAATATTAATTATGACTTCTTTGATTTTACTTATTGCACTGATGCCTTTAAAAATTGAATTTCCTAAGCTAAGAATAATAGGGAGGGTGAAAGTATGAGCATTTATTTTGCCGAATTTAAAAAAATCTTTATAAAAAACAAAATGCTTATACTGGCACTCCTTGTTATATCCTTTGCTGTTTTTTCGGAATTTAGTTCAAATACCTACACCGCTATGAGCAGTATAAATACCCAGAAGTATTACGACAGTTGTATTGAGAAAATCAGCGGTAAGTATTCTGAAGAAAAGGCAAATTATATTAATGAACTAAAAGGTAAATTCAGCGGTGCTGACGCAAAACTCAGTTCGCTTTCAGAGGAACTTGCAAGGGGCGAAATCACTGCGGAGGACTATCTAAAGGAATATACTGAATATAGCTCTGTTAAGGCAAGTGGAGATGCAGTGACAGCGTTGCAAAATGACCTTGCGTATGTGAAAAAGGACATTGACAACCATTATTTTATTGACAGTCTTAACTGGACGCAGGTGTTTCAGAATTACGGTTTTGACTTTGTACTTATGCTTTTTGTACTGATACTTTCGGTAAACAGTGTTATGGTTGAGTACAAGTCGGATATGACAGTGATAAATTCAGTAAGCGAAAAGGGCAGACAGTCAGGTGGCAGAGGCAAGATGCTGACAGTAGTTGCCTTTACCGCTTTAATGACAATATTATTTTCGGCAATTCACCTTGTAGCATACAGTCAAAAGTACGACCTGACAGGCTGGAATTACCCCATTCAAAGCCTGACGGCATATTCAGGCGTTACTAAAGAGATAACAATAGGTGGCGGATATTTGCTGGTATCAACAATTAAAGTAATAGGCTACTGTTCATTTGCTGTTTTTACTATGTTGTTTACAACAATTTTCAAAAAATCTGTTCCGGCTATGACCTTCTCTTTGGCAGTGGTTTTAGTGCCGATGTATATTCTCAACTCAAATACAGAGGCACAGTCACTGTATCTCCTTCCTTTTCCAATAGGCTCAATGATTTCAACAGGATATATTATGGGAACTAAC
Organism: Ruminococcus sp.; assembly: GCA_051880975.1. Lineage (GTDB taxonomy): Bacteria > Bacillota > Clostridia > Oscillospirales > Acutalibacteraceae > Ruminococcoides. The sequence goes on along the minus strand of JBJEOZ010000019.1, from coordinate 5,484 downwards.
AAAGAGGACTTTGGCGAAAACTATTTTTTCAGAGAGATAACTACCTCCCAGCTAATTACTGTACTGTCTGTTTTAGTTGTGGTTTCTGTTCTTATGGCTATATATGTTTCAAGAAAAATGTCAGGAAAAACCTTTAATTTAAAATTCCTTAAGAAAGCTCCGGCTTTTCTATTGGTTTTGATTATGACCTTTACTATGTGTTCCTGTTCCGGAAATTTTGAAAATACAAATGAAAGTTATGTTCTGCTGAAAGATTACAACCTGATTTACAACAAGGCTGACAAATATTTTATTAAGGCTGATGAAATCCCAACAGATTATCAGGGCTACATAGGATTTGTTGACGGCGAGTGTGCCTATATTCAAAATGAGGGCACTATATATGAAATGAACCTTAAAACCTTGGAAAAAAGTGAGTTTGCAAAGATTTCCACAGATTACGATTCAGACGGATTTCTCGGATTAGAGGATTTAGTACCCTCACTTTCCGGAGCAGGAGTGGACACAAATATGTCCTTACTTTCCTATCTTGAGGGCGGATATAAGGGTAGACTTTATTTTTCTAATATTGAAAACGGTATATCGGAATACAACATATCTAACAGTACTGTTAATATACTTGTTGCGGGTGCAGATGTAACAAATTTCAAAATTGCAGGTAACTTTGGTTATTATCTTAATTCAAATAAATTTATGAAAATCAACCTTGATACCGGGGAAGAAACTCTATTAACCGCTAACCTTGTAAGTGATTATGCTGTGACGGATGAGGACATATTTTACATAAATCAGATGGATAAGAATTATGTTTATTCTCTCGATACAAGCAGTCCTGTATTTTCAATGCCGTGTAAGGAGATTTGTGGAAATGAAAACAATATTGTGTGCAGTACAGCAAAGGGTATTTTCAAAATTACACACAACAGTTCCGATTTAATAACAAAGGAGAATACAGAAAAGCTGTATTCAGCAGATGAAGAGTACATTTACTACTCCACCTATGAGAACGACACAGCATATTTGAAAATATGCAATTATAACGGCGTTAGTGAAAAAATTGAAATCAAATAGGATTATAATAAATTGTTTTTAACCCTGTCGCAGTACAGGGTTTTCTTTTTTCTTTACACAAAATATCCGCCACAGCAAGGATAAAGACTTACTTCGTAGTGGTGTTGAATGAATAAATTTAGCAAATTTGATTTTGTAGGGTGATGAATATTTCTTTTACAGCATAAAAATCATTGAGGTGCTTAAGGTGAAAAGAAAAATCATCTTTGAGAACAATAACAAAAATGCTGTGCGGAAAAGTAATAAGGAGTTTGAAAATTTGATTGAGAAATCTGTTTATCTGTCTTTGCTTGAAAAAGGTATGATAAATCAAAAGCAATATGAAAAGTGCTTAGAAAAAGTTGAGAATTAAAAAATCAGGCTGTGTCAAATTTGATACAGCCTGAAAATTTATCCGGTTAATATAAAACTATTGAATATAATAGTTGGTTGAAAAACAGAAAGGAGAAAACCATATGACCTTTTTTGATAATGAAGTCCACAGGGTAGCGGCGTATTGTCGGGTGTCAACCGACAGCAATGACCAAGCAAACTCCCTTGAAAGTCAGCAAAAGTATTTTGGCGAGTACATCAAACGCAATCCCCTGTGGGAGATTTACCACATCTATGTTGACGAGGGCATAAGCGGTACAAACACCTCAAAACGAGTTGCATTTAACCGTATGATTGAGGACGCAGAAAGTGGCAAGTTTGATTTAATTGTCACAAAGGAAATCAGCCGATTTGCCCGTAACACCCTTGACAGCATTGCCTACACAAGACACCTAAAGGAAATCGGTGTAGGCGTAATATTTATGAACGACAACATCAACACCCTTGACTCTGACGGAGAACTTCGCCTTACCATAATGTCCTCTATTGCTCAGGACGAAAGCCGTAAAACCTCCGAGAGAGTAAAGTGGGGGCACAGGCGAAGAATGGAACAGGGGGTTGTGTTTGGCAGGGATATGCTTGGCTATGATGTCCGTAACGGCAAAATGTATATCAATGAAGAAGGTGCAGAAACCGTCAGAAAGATTTTTCACAAGTATCTTGAAGAGGGAAAAGGCACCAATACTATTGCAAAGGAACTCCGTGAGGAGGGTGTGAAAACCTCAACCTATATGAAAGACTGGTCATACACAGTTATTTTGCGAGTGCTGAAAAATGAAAAATACTGCGGTGACCTGGTGCAACAAAAGACCTACACCCCTGATTACCTATCACACAAAAAGCAAAAAAATGACGGAAAACTTGAATATGTTACAATCAGAAATCACCACCCACCGATAATTTCAAGGGAGAGGTTTGAGGCTGTTCAAAGGGAAATGAAACGCAGACGGGATTTAATGAACAGAGAAAACGGCTTTGCAAACCGATACGCCCTGTCGGGAAAAATCCGTTGCGGTGAGTGTGGAGGACTATACACAAGGGTGCAAAAAACACTTGCAAAGGGCAGAGTGAATGTGACTTGGAACTGCAATACAAACAGAAAGTACGGAGCAGAAAAAACCTTAAAAAACGGTGATGTTCAGGGTTGCAGTAACAAGCTAATCAATGACAAAGATATAAAGACAATCCTACAAACCATAGTTAAGGATATTCTTGCTGACAAAGCAGAACTTATTGAAAGAATAATAAAAACCGTCACCACAGTCCTTGAAAGGGACTCTTCAAAGGACAAAATGACCTACTTTGAAAAGGCTATTGAAAAGAACAAAATTAGGAGAGAAAGGCTACTTGATATGTGCCTTAACGGGGACATTGAAACTGCCGATTACAAAGAGGCAAGTGACAGGCTAAAGGCAGAGCTAATTGACCTTGAAGAAAAACTTGAAAATGAAAAAATCCACCAAACTGTGGCGGAGGACAAGGAAAATGTATTAAAGGAAATCAAGGATTATATTGGTATGTTGACAACAGGTGAACAGTGGGACGAAATATTCTACAGAAATATGGTTGATAAAATTGTGGTGAATAAGGACAGAAATCTTGACATTAACCTAAAGCTAATACCCGAAAAATGGACAGCAAAAATCCTCTGTGGTAAAAAGGAAATTGCGGGTTATAAACCAATTTGTGACATTGACTGTACTTCTCAACCTATATCCGTCAATGTTGCCTGCAGTTCAGGGTAGGGCATTGTGAATCGTTGGCTCAAATACCTAAGTGACGCACCCAATTCCCCATCAGGACCCCCATATCCCAAAAGTTATGATAACTAAAAATAAAAAAACAGCTCAACAGAGGATTTTTGGCGGTTGAATACAATTTTGCTTATGAAAGTGCATAGCAGAGCGTTTTTCTCCGTTTCGGGCACTGTGGGGCTTTTGAGGGTAGAGATTATTTCTTTTCTTCTTTTGATTAACCTTTTCTTTGCTTTTTCTGCGTCCTGTTTTGGCTCTGTGTGGTTATTTTCTTTTTGTAGGGTAATTATCCTATTTTCAATAATCTCCTTTCTTTGCTTAAATTCGGGCAGATTATAAACACCTTCCTCATAAGCCTCTTGCACTCTTTTGAGTTTGGTTTTTTCCTTTTCAATCAGATAGTTAATGTCAAGCTCCTTTGGTTTTTCAATGACTTGCTCCTTGGGGGTAAGGACTAAGTCACCGCTTTTAAGCGTGTCGTTTATAGCCTCAATTACCGCTGTATTGAGTTTATTAATGCTTATATGATGTGATACACTGCATTTACCGTGTGCGTATTTAACGCATTGTAGAGCACCATTCGCCATTGATAGTGATGCACCGCAAGAGGAGCACTTCACCAACCCTTTTAGCATATATTCCTTGCTGTTCTTCCTCTCGGTGAGATAAGGCTTGTATTTTGCTTTCTGTTCATCAAGTTTCTTTTGCACTTTTTCAAATATTTCAGTATCAATAATAGCCTGATGTACACCGTCAACTATCATTATGTCTTTGTCATCATAATTTCGCCTTGTTCTCCGTTTTGGGTTCCAACGGATTTTGCCTACATAAACAGGGTTTCTCAATATATATTCAACGGTTCTGTTCTCCCAGTTGTTCCCTCTTGTGGTCTTAATGCCGAGCCTGTTCAGCTCGTTTGCAATGGATCTGAAACCTTTGCCGTTTAAAAAGTCATAAAATATCTTTTCCACAATGTGAGCATTGGTAGGGTTAATTACATACTTTTTATCTATTATATCATAACCAAAAGCAGGGATTGACACCGCACCGCCCCGGCTGACTTTCTCGGTCATTCCTCGCCTTACTTCTGTTGACAGATTGATTGAGTAGTATTCGTCAAACCATTCTATGATACGCTCTATCAAACTGCCAAACGGACCATCTATAATAGGCTCTGATGTGCTTATAACATCAATACCACGCTTTTTGAGCATGCCCTTATAAAATATAGCCTCCTCCTGATTTCGTGCAAATCTGCTGAATTTCCACACCATTATTGCGGTAAATGGCGGAGGATTTTGCTTTGCTGTGGCTATCATACGGTTAAACTCCGGACGCTTGGAGGCTGTTCTGCCGGAGATGCCGTCATCCCGGAAGATGTATTCCTTTGGTATCAAGTAGCCTTTCTGCTTGGCAAAATCCCTTACAACCTTGATTTGGCTATCGGGTGACAGCTCCACCTGGTCATCAGTACTAACCCTTATGTAAGCCGCCGCTATTTTTAAATCGTCCATATTATTTGCTCCTTACAAAGCAAAGACAGTTGATTTTTATATATAAATCTGCTACAATGACAAATAGGCACAGTAACACTGTGTTTGCTTTCTTTTTTTGTGTGTGCTCCTCGGTTTCTGCCGAGGGGTATTTTTTTATTTATTATTATCTTTATCCTTTTTCCTTTTATCAAGTTGCTCCACAAATCCGGCGGATATTATGCCAGTTGGAACAGCAACCAAAGCAATACCCAATATAGATATTATAGAACCAATTAATTTACCTAACGCTGTTACAGGGTATATATCGCCGTAGCCTACTGTTGTAAGTGTAGCCATAGCCCACCACAGGGCGGAAAATGCGTTTTCAAACAGTTCCGGCTGTGCATCATGCTCTACATTGTACATTAATATTGATGCAATAAGCATTAAAATAAATATTACCAACATTGACGAACACAGCTGACTTGCTCTATCTTTGAAAACATTTGCTATTGACTGTAGAGCCGTTGTATAACGATTTATTTTAAATACCCTTAATAACCTAACAATTCTTAACATTCTCAACACTCTTAAATCCAAAGGGATTATGAAAGGTGTGTAGAATGGTAGTATAGCTAAAAGGTCAATTATAGCCATAAAAGAGAAGATATATCTTACCCTTGCTTTAATTTTTGTCTTATCAGGATAATACAAGTCTGATGTCCATACTCTCAACACATATTCTATTGTGAAGATTATTACAGAGATAATTTCTATGTATTTTGATATGATTGTGTATTCTTTCGGCAGAT
>JBJEOZ010000018.1:0-11138 GCA_051880975.1 Ruminococcus sp. | reverse complement strand
TATCCTACAGCTCCTCACTTGTTTACTCCGTTTCAAAGGCAGGTGTTCATCACCTTGCAAAGTGCTTATTAAAGGAATTTGACGGACAGAATGTTTCCATCAATGCAATAGCCCCATCCTTTGTGGAAACTCCTTGGCAAAACGGTCGTTCACAGGAAAGCTACGACAGAATCAACAAGAAAATCAATCTTCACCGCTTTGCCCAACCTGAGGAGGTTGCAAAGCTTGTGTATGACACAATGACCAACGACTTTATAAACGGAACCCTGCTTGAAATCACAGGCGGATATGATTATTTTTAACTGAGGTTTAGAACTTATAATACTGAGGGTTAAAAGGAAAAACTTTACTATTTACTTGGAGGGCATATGAGAACTGATATGCAGGACAAACTCTTTGAACTATACAAAGAGATTGACGCCATTTGTAGGGAACACAATATACAGTATCAGCTTGCAGGGGGTACGCTCATCGGAGCCATCCGTCACAGGGGATTTATTCCTTGGGATGACGATATGGATATTACTATGACAAGAAAGCACTGGAACAAATTTTTAGAGGTTTGCAACAACGGTGCTTTGCCAAAGAACAGAGCCTTGGAGTGTCAAGAGAACAACCGTGGTTATCACAATATGGTGGCAAGATACACCGACACGACCACAACAGCCCTGCACAAAACCCAGCTTATGCACGACGATATTGCAGGCTTTGTTATTGACATTCTTGTGTATGACGCTTTGCCAAACACAGGTGAAGCCCTTGAAAAATACACCTGTGACCTTATGCTGTACAGCGACCTGCTCAACGAAAGCCTAATCTACTCCTACCGTTACAGGATAAACACATTCAGGTACCTTAAGTGCAGACTTATGATGCGTCTTAAGGGCAAGGACTATGTGCTTAACCGTTTGGAGCAGGAGATGTCCAAGTATAACGAGGACGAGTGCGACTACCTTGTACTTCACTGGGGTGGTATTCCCCTTGTTTTTGACAAAAAGACCTTTGGGGAAAGTCGTGTGAACATTCCTATTGACGGAACAATGGGACAATGCCCCGACAGACCCTTTGACTACCTTGTTGACCACTACGGTGACGAGTGGATGTTTATTCCTCCTGTTACAGAACAGCAGAGTCACGAGGCTGTATTTAACACTGAAATTGATTTTCCTGTTATCAGGGATGAAATATATCACTTTGTATCTCAAAAAAAGGTTAAGAGAAAGTACAGAATACGCAAAAACATCACCATCACCCATATGAACAGCTGGCTGGACCTTAAGGATATGGGCAACAAAATCAATGTTATTGCCCAAAACCTTGAGTTTTCACAGGACCTGCGTGACAGATATGACGAAATAGAAAAGTATAAGAAAGAGAAGAATTACCCCGCCCTTAGAGAAATTTTCGATAATGTTGTAAACATTCAAAATGCAAGGAACATTGCCGGACGAGGTGACTATTCCGGAGCATACAGATACTTCCGTCCAATACTTATGGATATATCCACAGATATGTTTGAGCTTATGCTGGAAACACTTTTCAACACAGGAAGTACTTCTGTTGCAAAGAGATTCATTGAAATTTACCAGTACAACAAAGGAGAAAAAACCTCCTATATGGCTGAACTGGAGGAGGATATTTTCAAGTTTAGAAGGGCGGTATCTCACTTTGCCTCCAAGGAATGTGAGGAAAGTCTGCCTTTGATTAATGAGCTGTTTGAAAAATATCCAAACAATGTTCCTGTTCTCAAATTAAAGTTAAGTTTTCTTTCAAAGGAAACAGACTTTAATGAGTCTAAAGAAGAAATTAAATCCCTTGCCCAAAGAGGACTTTCCCTTTACCCTGAGGACGGCGACTTTGTCAAATTCCTTTTGGACACACAACTTTCACAAAACAGAGAAGAAACTCTTCTTAGCTATATTGATGCTTGGTACAAGACCTACAACGGTTTAATCAGGCTTGACATTATGGATATTATTGAGGAAAATCTCAGTTTCTATCTTGACTACTGTCTAAACAAGGCAAAAGCCAACAATGAACAGGATGCCCTTGACCTAATTACAAAGTTAGAGGAAATTTTGCAGGACAATGCAGATGTATATAACTGCAAATTCCAAATTATGGAGATAACTGCCGAAAATGCAAAAAAGCCCGGAAAAAAGGCTAAGTTGCAGTTTGAGTTAGTTCAAAGCATTTTGTCAGTTAGGGATAAGTACATTAACAAATTCCGTAAAAACGAGTTTGGCGAAATTGAAAATCTTGTTACCAAATGGTACTACAAATACTACAAAAGCATTAACCACAGCGCATTTGTCACCCTAACCTCGGCAGAGCTACTCGCCTGTGAGGATTACAATGAATTTTCCGAAATCCTTGACAGAATCGAAGATTATATGTCGAAGTGCGACAGCAAGGGTGAAGAATACCTTTACTGCTTACAGCTTAAGGGTGACGTTGTCTACTATATGGGCGACACAAACACAGCCTACAAAATCTATATTGACTGTGTGAACAACACATCCGACCAATATCTTCTAAACATTCTGAATTCAAGATTTATCACTTCTCTCACAGAGATGTGCAGGGACCTCACCACAATTTACAACGGTGGCTTTACCCACAAAATCCTTGAAAACATTGGTCTTGACAAGGAAGAATCCGCCCTTAAAGCCCTTAATAACAAAAAAAGACTTATCACCGACTACAAGGAAAGAATGGCAAAAATTTATCCAAACGCTTTGACTCTGATAAATATTTTTGCCAAGACCGGTGCATTTTCAAGTAACCGAAGAGATAAGTTTACTCAAAAATACAAGATTAAAGAGGATACCAAGCTAAACAACAAAATCATAACAGGACTTTACAAAACCTTGGTGGACAAAGAAATTACCTTTGATGAAGAAATTTGCTACATTGAAGAAATAAGTGAAAAGAAAGTAAACCTGGACCATCAGGGACACAACGACAAATCCGTATTTGATTTTTAACAGAAAATTGGTAGAACAATGCTGACAGATAAACAAAAACACTTATATCTCCTCTTTAAAGAGGTTGACGAAATTTGTAAAAAGAATAATATTGATTATCAGCTTGCAGGTGGCACATTAATCGGTGCCGTTAGGCACAGGGGATTTATTCCTTGGGATGACGATATGGACATCACAATGACAAGGAATAACTGGGAAAAGTTTGTTGAGGTGTGCAAAACACAGCTACCTGACAACAGAATTTTGGAATGTCAGGAGCTTAACCACGATTTCCACAATGTTATTGCACGATACACCGACAAAACTACTTCGGCTGTACACTCCACACAGGTTATCGCAAATGACACCGCCGGTGATATGATTGACATTATTTGCTACGACTATCTGCCTAACGGGGGCAAAGCGTGGAAAAGATACACCAAGGACATCACACTGTACAGCGACCTTATAAACCCCTGTATTGTGTATTCCTACCGCTTTTGTGCAAACCAGTTCAGATACGGCTTTTACCGTCTGAAAATGCGACTTTTTGGCAGGGACAAGGTGCTTGAAAAGCTGGAAAAAAGAATGTTCAGCTACAAGGAAGAGGATTGTCCTTACCTTGTTTTACGCTGGGGCGGAACACCACTGCTCTTCAAAAAAGAAATTTTCGGTAAAAGCAAAAATCAAGTGCTTTTTGTTGACACAATGGGACAGGCACCGGACTTTATAAACGACTACCTTGTGGAGCATTACGAGGACGAATGGATGTTTGTACCTCCGGCTACGGAACAGGGCGGTCACAACTCAATTTATTCCCTTGACCTTGACTACAAGGTTATACGAAACGAAATCAACCACTTTATCAGCCCAAAGGAAGAAACCAAAAAGTTTTTGAGAAAAAAGTCTGTTGCAATGCAGATTATGGCTCCTTGGCTTTTGCTTAAAAACCTGAACATTCTTGCAACTGGCAGAGGAAAGTCAAAGCACTTTACCACCTACTTTGAAAACAACAGAAAATTAATCAATGAGGTGTACGACAAAAAGGACTTTGCCCGTTTGGAGGAAATTTTCAAGGATTTCATTTCACTCCAATTTGACAAGGACTACTTTGGACGTGACGACTACGACAATGTTTACAAGTACCGTCACCCTATTATAATAGGTATTCCGGGTGATATTGCAGACAAGGTTGCTTACACACTGTTCAACCGAAATAAAATCTCAAAAGCCTTTAGAATGATAACGGTTTACGAGAATAAAAACAAAGCAACTGAATTTATGCTCAACCTAAAAGAGGATATTCTATCCTTTAGACAGGCTGTCCACAATGTGAGTATTGAGGACTACATCACAGCCCACAAGCAAACCTATGCTTTAGTTAAACATCACCCTCAATCCATAGGCATAATCAAGCTAAGGATTATTACCTTAATGAAGATGGGTGATAATAGCAAAAGGCAAGAAATAGCTGACTTGATAGAAAAGGGACTTAAGCTGTACCCTAATGACGGCGAGCTTATGAAGTACCGCCTTGATTTGGAAAATACAGGTGATAATGAGGAAAAGCTTGTACCTCAGTACATCAATGCCTACCACAACACCCTAAACGGAATTGTCCACCTTGAAATTGAGGATATTCTCAACAGACATTTGGACTGCTTTGACACCCCGAAAAAGGTTAAGGACGCCTTTGAAATTCTTGGGGACAACAGTTTTCTTTGCAAAAAGTTTGTTGATCTCACCATCCAAGAGGGCGACACCAAGGATATTTGCTCTCTGCTAAAGTTTACTAAGGAAAACCAGGAGATTTTGGGCGAGGACTACACAGTATATGCAGAAAAAGTATGCAGAAGTCTTGCAAAGGACAACGATACTTCCTCACTTATGGCAAAAATCAGACTTTGTAACGATTACACCAAGCTTGCCGACCTTGAAAAAGAGGCTGAAAGCATTAAGGACGAATTTTGGAAGTCCTATTTGCAGGGAGAAATACAGTATAAAAAGGGCAATACCCAAGAGGCTGTTTCAAAGTACATTCACACCTCAAATACAACTGACGAAAGCCTTATAACCTTGCTGAACAAAAAGTTCTATGCTCAGCTTAGGTTTTTAAAGGAACAGTTTGCCTATGCCGAAAACTTAAAGCACATATCTGTTGAAACAGGAGAAGAACAGCCTGCCAAGGCAGAGCAAAAGGAAAAGGTACTGTGGGACTTTATCGGCAAATGGACTGCTCCCTTTAAAACAGGTGAAATCCTTACAAATACACTTCAAAATGTGGGGATAATTGACAAAAACACAGTTATTCCCTCACTTGAATACAAAAGCCTTGAAAATTTACTGAACAAGCTAAATATTCCGGGTGATATTGAGATTATCAGCCTAAAGGACCTTGACCCGCTGAAGAACAAGGTTGACGGACCTTTGCACAATGATAAAGACCTTATTGAAGAAGGTGATTTTGATGAGTAACACAACAATACAGGATGTTTTATTACAGCTTTTGTGTGAAATCAGAGATATTTGTGACGAAAACAACATCACATATTCCCTGTTTGACAGCACAGCCGCCAAGGCACTTGTCTTGGGCGAAACTGACGAGCCCTTTGCAAAGATTATGGTTAGGAATGACGACTTTGTTAAGCTGTGCAACATTATGGAGAAAAAGAGGATAAAACACAGGAGCTTTGACTCTATGCACAACAATCCAAACTATATGGATTACTCTGCAAGGTACAGCAACACCGAAACCACAAATGTTTCCCTTGCCCAAAGGGGAAACGCCTTTAGGTGCGGAATTTATGTTGAAATTATACCTCTCAGAACTGAAGAAAACAGTATGCTAAAGCACTTTAAGCTAAGGTTCTTTGAACACGGCTGGGAAAAGCACTTTTGCAGACTAACTTCCCTTGAAAGCTGTAAATATTTCCTCACCACACCATTTGTAAACATAATGAAGATTGCCGGAAAAAAGAGAGTCAGCAGATTTATCTTTGATATGATTGCAAAGGGACACAGCGGAAAAATCAACTCAAACTGCTCCATTAAAAGCTTTAACCAAACACTGTTTGACTTCCCCTTTGACCCTCTTGAAAAGGTGAAAACCGTGGAACTTTGGGGCGAGAAGTTCAGTATATCCTACAAAATTGACCAGGTTTTACGCAGAGTTTATGCACGAGGCTGGAAACAAAAAGCGAAAAATTCAACATCAGGTGCAAACAACATTGTTCTGCTCAATGTTTCCTGTAAGCAGTTTGAAAGGGCAATGAAAAAGCACGGAGATATTTGGAAAAAATACTTTAGAAAGAAGTCAAGACAAATGTTTATCAAAGCTATTTCCTCCTACTACGACCGTCAAAAGAACAGCATCTGGGCTTTGGCTAAGAGGACAGGTGCAAGGGCAAGACTGTACTTCTACTATATGCCAAAGATGGGTCTTATCCGCAACCTTGTTGAAAATAAGGACTACTACCGTCTTTCAAAGATTATGCAAAACAACAGAATTGCAACCCTACTTGCCTACAAGCAGGGCTCAGGCTTTGCTGTCAACAAGGAGCTGTTTGACATTCAGATGATGCTCTTCCGCTTTGAGGGCAACGAGGAGCTTGCCAACAGAATCGAGGCAAACACACCAAAGTACTATATGAAGCCTATTACAGACCCTCAAAATAAGTAGGTTGATAAAATGAAAAGGATTTTTATTTCCCTTATTCTTATATTGTCTGTGATTTTGCCGTCAGGATGTTCAAAGGAAAGTACAGACAAAAACAAAAATTCTTCCACTCCTACACAGCAGACCACAACTACAACTCAAAACACTTCAACCGTTTCAACCACTCCGACAGAAAAAAAGGGAGAACTTGCAGGATTTAAAATCCTCATTGACGCAGGGCACGGTTGCACTAAGGATTATGTTGAACCAAAATATCCCGGTGCCACGGAAACCACAGTGGAAAATTCCTCCACCGGTGCAACAGGTGTTGCAACCCACAAGCGTGAGGGTGAACTCACACTGCAGGTTGCACTTCTTCTCCAAAAAAGCCTTGAAAAGCTTGGAGCAGATGTGTATATGGTCAGGACAACAGAGGGTACACCAATGAGCCTAAGGGACAGAGCCGAAATGGGCAACAAGCTCAAGGTTGACCTTGCCTTTAGAATTCACGCTGACGGAATAGAGGACAGCACTGTAAGGGGAGCATCCCTCCTCTACCCCGCCCCCGACTATGTAGGGGAAAAGCTATCCCAAACAAGCAAAAAAGCGTCACAGATTATCCTTAAAAACTACATAAAGGCAACAGAGTTTAACGACAGAGGTACTGTGGCAAGAAACGATTTAGTTGGGTTTAACTTTTCAAAGGTACCAACGGTGCTGATTGAGCTTGGATTTATGACCAATCCTGACGAGGACAGGCTGATGTTCCAAAAAGATTTTCAAAAGAAAATGGTTGAGGGCATAACAGAGGGTATAAAGGAATACAAAAACTTAAAATAATTTTGGTAACTACAAATTTCGCATTGTTGTTTTATTAATTATGTGATACAATTTAAGTGATATAATTTAAGAAAAAAATAACGAGGTGAATTATTATGTCAACAAAAGGACGACACGCACAGAAAAACCACAAAGGACTTATTATCTTCATTGTAATACTACTGATTGTTGCAATACTTGCAGTGGGTGCATTTGTATTCAGGGAACAGCTTATAGATGTTTACAATGATGTTGTAAAGGGTACAACAACTACCACAACAACCACAGCCCCAACAACTACAACCATTCCTGAAACAACAACTACCGCACCTGCCGACCCAACAACGGTACAGGCAACACAGCTACTTGAAAATATGGACACAAACGCTAAGATTTGCCAGTTGTTCGTTGTAACTCCGGAAGAACTCACTAATGTTGATGTTGCAACTGTTGCAGGACAGACAACAAAGAAACAGCTTGAAAAGTATCCTATTGGCGGTATTGTATATTTTAAGCAGAACAGAGAGGACGACAAAGCTTTTGCACAAATGGTTAAGAAAACAAAGACCTACGCAAAGACACCTTTGTTCATAATGGAAAACGGAGAGAAAGAAGTTTTCTCCTACAGTGATGTTCTAAAGGTATCGGACAAGCTTTGCGAAGAAAAAACAAGCAACGGTACCGAGGCTGTCAAGGCATTCAACGACGGTGCTCAGGTACTTGTAATGCCAAAGAATTTGGACAAAACCGTAAAGTACTTTGCAAATGCTGTCAAGAACGGCACTGTTACAGAGGAATCCCTGAACAATGCAGTTTTGGAAATTCTCAAGGTTAAAATTTTCCAGGGAATTATTAAATAAGTTTACAAAAGCATTAACCGGACAATCCATTGGGATTGTCCGGTATTTTTTTATCCAATATTATTTTGAATCAAGCTCGTTAAGGTCGTATGGGGTTTGCTGATAAACAAAGTAGTTAAGCCAGTTTGCGAAGAGCAAAAATGCTGTGCTTCTCCACTTTTTGTCGGGAATTTTTGTCACATCATCCTGTGGAAAATACCTGTAAGGAATTTCAGGATTTATCCCCTTTTTCAAGTCCCTTTCGTACTCCTGTGCCAAAGTCATTCTGTCATATTCTGCGTGACCGAACACAAAGAACTTTCTGCAAGGCTTGTCGGCAACTATTGCTATACCCGACTTTTCTCCTGAGGCAAGGACATCCAAGTTTGGATTGGCCAAAATCTCCTCAGGCACACTCTCGGTGTACCTTGAATGTGGCATCATAAACACATCGTCAAGTCCTCTTAGCAGAGGGTGAAGATTTTGGAGAATTCTGTGGCGGTAAATTCCGCTTAGCTTTTTAGGCAAATTCCTTTTGCTTATACCGTAGTGATAGTAAAGTCCTGCCTGAGCGCCCCAACAGATGTGCAAAGTTGACCAAACATTCTTCTTTGCCCACTCCATAATCTCGGTAAGCTCCTGCCAATAGTCCACATCTTCAAATTTCATATGCTCAACAGGAGCGCCTGTGATTATCATACCGTCATATCGACTGTCCTTGATTTCGTCAAAGGTTTTGTAAAATGTGTCAAGGTGATGTTTGCTTACATTTTTAGCCTGGTGACTACGCATATGGAGCAAATCCACGTCAACCTGTAGGGATGTATTGCCCAAAAGACGGATAAGCTGTGTTTCTGTTTCAATCTTTGTGGGCATTATGTTAAGAATAACAATTTTGAGGGGTCGAATATCCTGTGATATTGCCCTGTCCTCGGTCATTATAAAAATATTTTCCTCTTCCAATATTTTAATAGCCGGCAAATTGTTAGCAACCTTAATGGGCATATAACCCCTCCTTTCAAATCATAATCGGGTTATTTTTGTATTAATTAATACTGCTTGCCCCAGTAAACCATATGCTTTGCAGGTTTACCACAGCATACGCAGGTGTCAGAAAGATGTTCTTCTTCAAAAGGAATACAGCGTGACTTAACTCCGCCTGTAACATCCTTTAGCTTTTCCTCACATTCCTTGTCACCGCACCACATAGCCTTGATAAAGCCGGGGTGATTCTCTGCAGTATCAACAAATTCATCAAATGTAGTTGCAGTAAAGGTTTTTTCCTGCATATTCTTAAGTGCCTTTTCATACATTCCGTCGTGTACCATTTGCAGAGCCTCTGCAACCTTTGACTCAAGCTCATCAAGAGAAACAAAAATCTTCTCCCTTGTATCACGGCGAACAATTACGCACTGATTATTTTCTATGTCCTTAGGACCGATTTCTATTCTGATAGGCACACCCTTCATCTCGTACTGGGAGAACTTCCAGCCGGGTGAATTGTCGCTGTCGTCCAGCTTGACACGGTAGTCCTTTTTAAGTCTGTCAAATAGCTCCTGTGCCTTGTCAAGCACACCCTCCTTGTGCTGTGCAATAGGAATAATTGCAACCTGAATTGGTGATACCTTTGGTGGGAGAACAAGTCCCTCGTCGTCACCGTGCACCATTATTATTGCACCAATCATACGGGTTGATACGCCCCAAGAGGTCTGATGTGGATAGTGCTGTTTGTTATCTCTGCCTTGGAAGGTGATGTCAAAGCTCTTTGCAAAGCCGTCACCAAAGTAGTGTGATGTACCGCCCTGAAGTGCAACACCGTTGTGCATCATTGGTTCGATTGTATATGTTTCCTCTGCACCGGCAAACTTTTCTTTCTCTGTCTTTTTGCCGATAACTGCAGGGATTGCAAGGGTTTCCTTGTAGAAATCTGCATAAACATGGAGCATTCTAAGTGTTTCTTCCCTTGCCTCTTCCTCGGTTTCGTGCATTGTGTGTCCCTCTTGCCACAAAAATTCACTTGTACGCAGGAATGGGCGGGTGGTTTTCTCCCATCTTACAACAGAGCACCACTGATTGTACAGCTTTGGCAAATCTCTGTATGTTTCGATAACCTTGCTGTAATGCTCACAAAACAGGGTTTCCGATGTTGGGCGAACACAAAGTCTTTCGTTCAGCTTTTCGTCACCGCCAACAGTTACCCAAGCACATTCAGGGGCAAAGCCCTCAACATGGTCCTTTTCCTTTTGGAGCAGACTTTCAGGGATAAACATAGGCATATAAACATTTTCGTGACCTGTTTCCTTAAATCTTCTGTCAAGGTCAGCCTGAATATTCTCCCAAATAGCATAACCGTATGGGCGGATAACCATACATCCCTTAACTCCGCTATAATCAATAAGCTCTGCCTTTTTTACAATATCGGTGTACCACTTTGCAAAGTCCTCATCACGACTTGTAATGGCAGAAACAAACTTTTTGTTATTTCCCATTTTCGTATACCCCTTTCATTAATACGCATTATTCTTATTATACAAAAAACCTACTGCTTTTTCAAGTAGAAAACAAGGGAAATAAGCAAAATAAAAAGAGGGACGATAATACCGTCCCTCCGCTTATTAACCAAAATGATTAACAATTAAGAATTCTGCTCGATATAAGAAACAAGAGCTCCTACTGTTTTGATGTTCTCAACATCCTCGTCAGGAACTTCAATGCTGAATTCATCTTCGATAGACATAAGCAAATCTACAACATCAAGAGAATCTGCGCCTAAATCTTCCTGAAGAGAAGTATCCTCTGTGATTGTATCCTCCTCAACATCAAACTGATCAGCTAAGATAGTCTTTACTTTTTCTAATA
>JBJEOZ010000017.1:0-11185 GCA_051880975.1 Ruminococcus sp. | reverse complement strand
TCTTCAATGATAGAAAGAATACGCTCCTTTTCCGCTGTGGGGAGTTCCTTTCTTAACTTCCTGGAGAAATTGCCGTCATTTATATTCAGCTTTTCGGCTACTTCCCAAAGTTTTACATTATTCTGTTTTGCTTTTTCTCTAATTTCAATGTTGCTTTTCATAAAATACCACCTTTTAAAAATTGTTGTTGACTTAACATAACATTTATGTTACACTAAAATTGTAGCATAACAACAACAAATTTTCAAGCATTTTGTTATGTGTAAAAAACAACTAAACAAAACAGTTATTTTTATAATGAGGTATTTTAATGAATAACGAATTATGCAACACAATAGGTCAAAAAATAAACACATTATTAGCCACCAAAGATAAGAAACAAAAGGAACTTGCGGAGTATTTAGGTGTGAAAGATAATATCATTTCTTACTTTGTTAATGGAAATCGTATGCCCAACACTGAACAGATTATAAAAATTTCCCAGTATTTTAATGTGTCAACGGATTATTTGCTTGGTCTTACGACAATAAGCACAACCGATAAAAACTTGAAATTTGTTTGTGAATACACAGGACTAACAGAAAACGCAATAGAAGTATTACACTTTTATAACAAGTATGATATGCAACTACCTAAAACGGCAAGTTTTCTGCTTGAAACAGAAATAGGAGCGATAAAGGATAATCAAGAACAAAAACTTTTTAATCTTGGTTTTGTTTCTGCGGTTGACGGATATTTGAATATAAAAAAACCATTGAATGAAATTAATTACTATATTTCTAAAAGTGGTGAAGTGGTTGAAGACAATAGCAGTTGGGAAAACAAACCCATTGACGAAATAATATCTTTAGGTATTAATTTTAGACAAAGTGATGTGGTTGAAAAATTATTATTAGATAATATTATTGAAATACTTAAGCAAGTAAAGGGTGATATAGACAATGGCAACAGTTGAAAAGCGTGGGAACTCATACAGAATAACGGTATCTAACGGCTACGGTGTTGACGGCAAACAGAAGAAGTATTACAAAACCTTTAAGCCCACACCGAATATGACACAAAGACAAATTGAAAAGGAACTTACAAGGGTTAAAGTCCTCTTTGAAGAGGAAGTAAAGAGTGGTAAATACACGGAACGCACCGTAAAATTTCAAGTGTTGGCGGAAGAATGGTTTACCCAGGAAGAAAAATACGGAAGTCTTAAACCTCGTTCCTTACAGCGGTTAAGGGGCTGTTCTCAAAGGGTTTACGAGGCAATAGGACACTTGTATATACACAAAATCACTACAAGGACTATTCAACAATTCATTTACAATCTTGCAGAGGACGGAATAAATAAAAGAACCGGTGGGGGACTTTCCACCAAAAGCCAAAAACACCACCTTAACTTGATTTCAAATGTGTTCAAGTACGCTATAAAATGCGGTATAGTCACGGACAATCCTTGTAGGAATGTTGATGTTGTCAATATGCCAAAGGAAGAAAGAAAAATGTTTACAATAGAAGAGGCTCAAATATTTCTAAATGCCCTTATGACGAAAGCCCCACCAAAATATAAAATGTTCTTCCTGTTAGCTGTATATGGCGGTTTCCGTAAAGGTGAGATACTGGGCTTTGAATGGAAAGATATTGATTTCAACAATGATGTAATCACAGTAAACAGAATATCCCTTTATTATGACGGCAAAATGAATGTAGGCACACCTAAAAGTGAAAAGTCCAAAAGGTGCGTTACAATGTCAAAGAATATAATGGCAGAATTAAAAAGATATAAATCCTATCAAGCACAGGAGATTTTGAAAGTCGGTGACAAGTGGCAAAGCACCGATAGACTGTTCACCACCTGGAACGGTGAGCCAATGAACGGAAACACACCCCTTACCTGGTTGCATAGGTTTTGCAAAGAAAACAATCTCCCCCAGGTGAATGTACACAGCCTAAGGCATTTATACGCTTCAATACTGATTTCCAACGGTACAGATGTACGCACAACAGCCGACCTATTAGGACACGAACAAACCTCTACAACACTTGATATATATGCCCAGTCTTTTGCAAAGCAAAGAGCAAAGGCAAATCTTGCGGTTGCAGATAGTTTCAAGCTAATTAACAGTACAGAAAAAATGGCATAAAAATAGGCTTATTTAAAGCAATAAGCCCCAAATAAGCCCCAAAACTGAATATTTACAAAAAGAAAAACCTTAAAAACCGCTTACCTAAGCCATTTTTAAGGTTAATTTCTTGGTGCGAGTGACGGGACTTGAACCCGTACGTCGAAGACACACGCCCCTCAAACGTGCCTGTCTGCCTATTCCAGCACACTCGCTTATTTTTTTGCTGTTTCGTTTTCAGCAAGACTGATTATATCATTACTTTTTACGATTGTCAATATAAAATTTAACTTTTTTTGAAAAATCTTTTCGGATATTATCATATCTTTTGTAATTGCACTTCATTAATTCTATAATCAGTCTGCAATTAATCAATAAAATCCACCGAATCGGCAATCTTCCTCAATGTTTTTTCGTCTATTTTACTGTCCCAGCTGTAAAATAGAAAATCATTAAATTGAATATAGCTCTCTTTGTATGTAACGTTATCTACGGAAATTATGGACTCCCCATATACTGTGCCTAATGAATTAACTGTACTGCTTAAGCTGACTACGCTTTGGAAATTATCGCTTATAATATTTTGTTCGGTGTTGCTGTTATTTACCTCAACAGACTCATTAAGGCTAAACATATCATCCGATTTGCTTTGAAATAACATTATGTTATCATTTGCATCTTCTGTATCCTTTATGTCGGGGTCATAAAAATATATTAATCCGTTTTTCTCCCCTTTTGCCCAATCCCTGGGAACTTTAAAGGAAAGGGAATTATTCATTTTTACCTCTTGCCAGCCAAAATACAAATGCAACTCAAAAAGATTAGTAACTATACAGGTCAGCTGATATGCTAAAACAATAAAAAGTATTACTACAATGGTTATAATAGACTGGGAGTATTTTTTGATAAATTTGCTCATTACAATTCACTCCATAATACTGAGGGACACGATTTTTTAGTATTTTTTATATTTTACCATATAACAACAAATACAACAATAAATATCCCCAAAAATAGTAACCAACTTTTATAATTGGTGGTTGTGCAATATGTATAAACAGTTTTTTAAATGTAAATTAATTAAAGGTTAAATAATGGAGTTCCCATTGATTTTGGGTGATTATTATGGTATATTTGTACTGTTGAAAAAGAAATAATTTTGTAATAAATATTTTTCGGGAGATGATGGATAATGAAAATACTGGTACTTAACGGAAGTCCAAAGGCTAAAAGTGACACTATGCACCTTACCGGCGCATTTGTGGACGGAATTATGAAAAGCGGAGAACATCAGCTTGAAATTGTTGATGTAATCAAAAAGGATATAAAGCCTTGTATGGGTTGCTTTGCCTGTTGGAAAATTCAAAAGGGCGAATGCATTCAGCAGGACGACCAAAACAGTATTTTGAAGAAGATTGTGGACTCCGACATTGTTATTTGGAGCTTTCCTCTTTACTGCTACGGTATTCCATCTCATTTAAAGGCGGTTATTGACAGGACTATCCCACTTGCAAAAATGTCAATGAAGGAGGAAAACGGTGTTGTCAGGCACGACACCCTTATTGATTTTTCAAATAAACATTATGTTGTTATCAGCGGATGCGGTTTTCCTAACTGGGACGGCAACTTTGACGGACTGAAAATACAGTGCAATAATATGTTCAGCAATAACGCAACTATTGTTTGTGTTCCCGAAACCCCAATGCTGAACGAACCCACCGCCGAACCACTGACAAAACCGCTACTTGAAAAATTCGTCAAAGCAGGAGAAGAATTTGGCAAAAATCTTTCATTATCAGAAGAAACAATAGGTATGCTTGAAACCCCAATGCTACCCAACGATGTTTACATACAGATTGTAAATCAGAACGCAGATAATATGTGATTAAATAATTCTACATAGATAATTATTCTTATTCGGAATAATAAAAGCATCGGAAATCCGATGCTTTTATTTTGGAAAATTTTGCTTATTTAATTTCTAAAATTTCATCTCCGGCAGCGATTGCACCTGCTTTGAGATGGTTAAATTCAGAATAATCAGGTGTGTTGCAGATAACCATTGGTGTTGTCAGCTTGTAGCCAGCCTTTTTGATTTCGTCAATGTTAAAGGTTATGAGCAAGTCGCCCTTTTTCACCTGTTGCCCTGACTTAACATGGCTTTCAAAGAACTGTCCGTTCAGCTTGACTGTGTCAATACCGATGTGAAGTATCATATTACAGCCTTTTTCCGAAATAATGCTGACTGCGTGTTTTGTGTCAAAAACAGTATCAACCTTACCGTCACAAGGTGCATACAATTCTCCCACAGTTGGCTCAACTGCTATTCCGTCGCCGATTACCTTGTTTGAAAATACAGCGTCATCAACATTTTCAAGTGGTACTACCTCACCTGTGAGGTGAGCATAAAGCACTTCTGACTTTGAATTTTCTTTATCTTCACCGGTTTTTTCTGCGGTATTATCAGATTTTTCTTCCTTTGGTTTTTCAGAGTCGGTAACACCCAAAATGTCGTCAAGATTGTTTGAGGCGTCTGTTTCCATAAAGTCCTCAAGATTGGATTTTACAACGGAAACCTGTGGTCCGTAAATTACCTGAATACCGTCACCTTTGCGTACAACACCTGACGCACCGCTGTCCTTTAACAGGTTATCCTTAACCAAATCGGGGTTAATAACTGTAATTCTGAGCCTTGTTGCACAGCAGTCAACATCAGAAATATTTTCTTTTCCGCCCAAGCCCTTTAGGATTAATGCGCTCACTGTGTCAACTGTGCCGTCAGACTTTTTGTCTGCCTTATTCTTTCTGTCGTTTACATCCTGACGGGTGTAGAGCTTTGTTTCTTCGTCGTCAGCCTCACGACCGGGAGTTTTGTAGTTGAACTTTGTAATCATAAAGTAGAACACAAAGTAGTAAATTACTGCGTAAACAAGGCCTACAATGACAATCCAAATCCAGTTAGTTTTACTATTTCCCTGCAAGATGCCGAACAGGGTAAGGTCTATTGCACCGCCTGAGAAGGTCATACCAACGCCAACATTTAGTATGTGCATCAGCATATAGGAAAGTCCGGCAAGAACGCAATGGACAGCATACATAACAGGAGCAACAAAGAGGAATGTAAATTCCAAAGGCTCTGTAATACCTGTAATCATAGATGTAAGTGCAGCGGAAAGTAGCAAACCGCCAACAACCTTTTTCTTTTCGGGACGAGCAGCCTTGTACATTGCGAATGCTGCGGCAGGAAGTCCGAAAATCATAAATGGGAATTTACCGGACATAAATCTTGTAGCCTCAACTGAGAAATGCTGTGTTGAGTCAGAGGCAAGCTGTGCAAAGAATATGTTTTGAGCACCCTGAACAGTTGTTCCGTCAATCACCATTGAACCGCCAAGCTCTGTTTGCCAGAACGGCATATAGAAAACATGGTGAAGTCCAAAAGGAATTAAGGCTCTTTCGATAATTCCGTAAATCCATGTACCTGCATAGCCTGACTGGAGAACAAGATTTCCAAGCTGAGAAATACCCAACTGTACAACAGGCCAGATGAAGAACATTCCGGCACCAACCAAAACATATACTACACTGCATATGATAGGCACAAATCTTGTTCCGCCAAAGAACGACAGCACCTGAGGAAGTTCAATTTTGTAGAATTTGTTGTGGAGAGTCGCAACGCCAAGTCCTACAATGATACCGCCGAAAACACCCATTTGCAAGGTTGTAATACCAAGTGTGGTGGTTGTGGAGTTTTCAGCCATAGCAGATACACCGCCCTTAGCCTCAATCAAGGCACTGATGGCTGTGTTCATAATAAGGTAGCTTATTGCACCGGACAATGCTGCAACAGCCTTTTCTTTTTTAGCCATACCAATGGCAACACCCATTGCAAAAAGCAAGGCAAGGTTGTCAAAAACAATACTGCCTGTCTTTCTCATCAGGTCAAAAATTGTGAATAACACTCCACCCTCGGTAATAACACCGTCAAGGTTATAGGTGGAAAGTGTGGTTGGGTTTGTAAAGGAACTGCCTATTCCAAGGAGAAGTCCTGCGATTGGAAGCAAAGCAATCGGCAACATAAAGGAACGGCCTACCCTTTGCAAAACACCAAAAATTTTGTCTTTCAAGATACTGCACCTCCAAAAATTTAAGTAGTAATCTCAACAAATACCTTTTGCGATACTCATAACTCTATTATAATAGATTTTAATAAAAATTCAATATATTATTTTATTTTTTTATAATATTTTACTATGTAAATTAAGGAAATTTTTATAAAAAAACCGCCTTGCATAAGCAAAACGGTTTTAAAAAACTAAATTTTCACCTCAACAGGTGTGTGCTTTTCGTAGTAGCAGTATGAGGTAAAGCCTATTTTTTTCAGCATTTCTATGGCTGTTACAAGGTCTTTTCCCAGAACATCTTTTTTGTGGGCGTCACTTCCCAATGTTATAAGTTTGCCCCCAAAATCCTTGTACCTTTTCAGCAAATCCTCACCGGGCATTGGTCTGCCCAAAGGTTTGCTTATTGTAGATGTGTTGACTTCCAAGGCTTTATTATTCTTTATAATAACTTTAAGTGTTTCATCAATAATATTTTCGTACCTTGTGTAGTCAAGGTTAAGGTTTGTTCTTTCACGAATATATCTTGCAGGATAGTCAAAGTGCGCAAGGCTGTCAAAGCCGTTCCAAAGGGCAACCTCAAGCTGTTCCTTAAAATATTCATCAAGGAGAGAATCTATATTTTTGCTGTTGTACTGTAAAAAATAGTAGTCCTCTTTCCCCTTCGCCTGATGAGTTGACGCTAAAACAAAGTCAAAATCTGCAAGGCTTAAAGCTATTTTTGTTTTTTCGGGAAAATGAGTAGGCTCACCAAGCTCAACACCTGCAAGAACCTTGATTTTATCCTTATAAAGTGTTGCAACTCGTCTTGTTTCCAATGCAGACTTTGGAATTGCATCCTCCAAAACCACTCCAAACTCGTTGTTTTTGTCACCTATTCCCAACGCGTCACAGTGGTCTGTGATTGTTAAAACATCTATTTTGTTTTCTACTGCCTGTTTCACCATTTCCTCAACAGGAACCTCACCGTCAAAGGAAAATGATGAATGAGTGTGGCTGTCGCATAAAAACATATATATCACCGTAAAAAGTTTATCACATTATAACCTTTTATGCAAGAATTTTCCTTTACTTTTACCCTTTCGAGTAGTATAATATAACAGAATTTATTTTTTGGAGGTACATTATGAAAGCTGTTATTACCGTTGTTGGTAAAGATACTGTTGGTATTCTTGCAAAGGTTTCCACAGTATGCTCTGAGCATGAGGCAAATGTTATTGAGGTATCACAAAGTGTTCTTCAGGATATGTTTGCTATGATTATGCTTGTTGAGTTAAGAAAGAAGAACTTTGGCGAGCTTTCTTCTAACCTTGAAAAATTAGGTGAAGAAAATAATCTTAAAATACACTCTATGCACGAAGATATTTTTAATTCTATGCATAAGATTTAAGAGGTAATGTAATGCTTGAAACAAAAGATATACTTGAAACTATAAATATGATCGACAACGAGGACCTTGATGTAAGAACTATTACTATGGGTATTTCTCTACTTGATTGTATGGACGAAAACATTGACAAAGCCTGTCAAAAGGTTTACGACAAAATCTGCTTTAGTGCCAAGGATCTTGTTAAAACAGGACAGGACATTGAAGAGGAATACGGTATTCCAATCATCAATAAAAGAGTATCTGTTACTCCTATCGGAATGATTGCCGCACCTTGCAAAAACAGTGACATCACAAAATTTGCACTTGCCCTTGACAAGGCGGCTGACACCCTTGGAATTAACTTTATCGGCGGTTATTCAGCACTTGTTCAAAAGGGCTTTGCATCAGGTGATATGGAGCTTATCAAGTCCATTCCACAGGCACTTGCCACAACAGAAAGAGTTTGTTCTTCTGTAAACATTGGCTCTACCAAGGCAGGAATTAACCTTGACGCAGTTAAAATTATGGGTGAGATTGTAAAGGAAACAGCAGTTTTGACAAAGGATAGGGACTGCATTGGTGCTGCAAAGCTTGTTGTATTCTGCAACGCTCCCGAGGACAACCCGTTTATGGCGGGTGCATTCCACGGTGTTGGTGAGGCTGACAAGGTTATTAATGTTGGCGTTTCAGGCCCCGGTGTTGTAAGGGCTGCACTTACAAAATGCAAGGACTACAACATTGCACAGATTGCAGATGTAATCAAGAAAACTGCATTTAAGATTACAAGAATGGGTCAGCTTGTTGCACAACAGGCAAGTAAAAGACTGGATGTTCCTTTTGGCATTGTTGACCTTTCCCTTGCCCCTACCCCTGCTGTGGGCGACTCTGTTGCTTACATACTTGAGGAAATGGGTCTTGAGGGTTGTGGTTGTCACGGTACAACAGCCGCACTTGCAATGCTTAACGACGCTGTTAAAAAGGGTGGCGTTATGGCGTCATCAAGAGTCGGAGGACTTTCAGGTGCATTTATCCCTGTTTCTGAGGATGCGGGTATGATAGCCGCAACGGAAAACGGATACCTTGACATTACAAAGCTGGAAAGTATGACTGCTGTTTGCTCTGTTGGTCTTGATATGATTGTTGTTCCCGGTGACACAAGTGCCGAGGTTATCTCTGCTGTTATTGCTGACGAGGCTGCAATCGGTATGGTAAACTCTAAGACAACTGCTGTAAGGCTTATCCCTGCTATTGGAAAGAAAGCAGGAGATTCCCTTAACTTTGGCGGTTTGCTTGGTAAAGGACCTGTTATGGAGTTGAGAAAAGGCTCGCCTGAAAAGTTCATTCACAGAGGCGGACAAATCCCGGCACCTCTCCAGTCACTTAAAAACTGATTTCAAATTTGAACATTTTGATATTACAAAAGCTCTGTCGCAAGGCAGAGCTTTTGTATGTATTTAATATATATTTATTTGCTTTGAAAAAATTACCCGTCTATATCAAGGTCAAACCACATTTCGTAAAAAGGTAATAGTCAATTATTGTTTCTCATTTACGAAATATATTCAGAATACAATGAATAGGCAGCCAAAGTATAGCCGTCATCAATTTCACCGTTTCTTACTTTCTCCCTGAATTCATCGGATGAAACCTCTATTATTTCACGGATACCTTCTTCTTTCTTATTTTTATTATACTCGTCAATTTTTACCAAATAAGCCGTAGCATTACCGCCGGACAGTCCGCTATCCGCAGTTATTGTTCCAAGCTCTATTGGTTCTTCAATAGCTTTCGCTTCTAATTCCTCCAGCAATTCCTTTTTGGCATTTTCCGATGTGCTTATCCCCTTTTCGCCAAAACCTCTGGGACAGCATAGCTGTTCTTTTCGTATTGCATGCCTAAACTGACGAATAAGCACAATCTTGTCATTGCACAATGTGAATAAGACAACCCCGCTTTTCATCACAGAAGGTACTATGCGTTCGTACGAATAAAAACCGTTATTTCCGTCCACAATCGGGTCTACAATCATAGTATTGAAAGGACTGCTGTAAACCACTCCGTATTTACGTCTATAAATTTCTTGGTTTCTGACAATACGCTTTAGTTCACTTCTGTCTTTCACATTTGCTATCGGATATTCAGATGCATCTGTAAAAAGCTTTGGATTTTGGGTATGTAGTGACTCATATTTTTTAAGTTCTAAAGATTTGCAAAAATCAATGGGTGCCACATTACTTCTTTTCTCGATTTTTTCAATTTCGTATTCTGAAACATAAGTATTAGTCTTGCTAAACAACAAGTGCCCTGCATCACCCAGCACGCATATAATGCTCTTAACAGCTTCGGATAAAGACATAAAACGAGGAAACCTCTTGGAAATTCTTGTAGTGATAACCTCACCCAAAACAAAGAACATGATTGTTTCCAAGCAAAAACTAAAAAATTTATTCCATGAAATCAGAGAAGTATTTTCCCCTGAATATAAATTTTGAACAATCCCCAGTAACACATTTAACAGCATAACAAGAATAGCTACAAACAACAATGATGTAACCTGTCTGATAACCTTCTTAAGGAAAGAAAATTTTATCATCCTGCGTTGGGATTTCAGTTTGTACTCATATCTGTGTATATCTTCATTTGATTTTTCATCTTCGATTTCTGAAACAATTCGGACTGCCTTTGAAAAATCGGGGATTTCACTCATATTTTCAAATTCACGGAAATCATTTGACTCGCTTTGGAGAAATCTATTCTCGGCATCATAGCCGGAATCCCAATACAAATTTAAACGGTAAAGAAAATCTCGAAAGAAACTTGAATTTTCGGACGCTTCACATTCAAAGTCCGACGCATTATAGTGCTTCGAAATGTTACATATACTTATTTCATACGCATAGTTTGTACATATGCTTACAATCGCTTCCGCATACTGATATACATCTTTTTCGTATTTTTTCTTTTTCAAAAACAAATACCTTAACTCACGAAAATATAAGGAACGATTATTGCTTCCCCAACATTTTAAATTCTTGAGTATTTCAATGGCTTCATTCCAAAGTGAATTCATATCACTTGAAATATGTACACTGCTTACATATTTTAGGTAATTCATTAATCTGAAATTTGCATATTCAGCAGGTTCACGAGGGGATACAAAAATATCATGTATGGTACTTAGATTAAGAGTCATTCCCAAAAGCCAATACAGATTTTCCAAAATATTATCCATTTCACCAATGGACAAATCAGTCGGTTTTTCTTTCTGCTTCTTAATACCGTTGGTTTGGGATACTTCTACCTCCACAAACAAATCTGTTAAATCATCATCTGTTCTATTAATCCGATGGATATATTCGTTAATCTCTGAAAGATCAGAATAGGTTAGGCTTCTCTTTATTAGTTCAACCAATCTTCTCTGAGATATTTTAATGGGCAACGCAGAATAGAAAAATTCATTATCCTCGGTATCTATTGAATCTAACAGATACTGAGAAATTGTCCTTGTTGTTCCATACTGTGATACACGAATATATCCTTTTTTAAACAATTCAATAAAGTTTTCATAGTATTCTTTATCATCT
>JBJEOZ010000016.1:0-11397 GCA_051880975.1 Ruminococcus sp. | reverse complement strand
ACCACAGCAAATCTAGATTAGTAACTATCCAAGAAAGTCCATAGCTTTCTTGGGTGTTTTAGTTTTGAGTTTTGAGTTAAAACCTCTGTCATTCCGAGGTAGTGAAACTTATCTCTCCCTGTCATTCCGAGCGTAGCGAGGAATCTGAAAGGATAGCAGGAGTGCCTAAATCGACACCAACAGGTTATATGAAAGTATGTTTCACTAACAAAATAAGTGGTAGAGGAAGGGGATTCCTCGACAAGCTCGGAATGACAGTGAAATTTTCCATTTTCCATTTTCCATTTTCAAATTTCCATTTTCCACCCCCAAAATTCCCCTATATTCATCATAATTTCAACACTACCCTTGACAAAACCTCATTAAAATAGTAAATTAAAAGGGTACAATTTATTGGGAGGTATTACAATGAAAAAACTATTAGCATTTGCTATCACAGTAGTTTTAATTGCAACTTGCCTTGTAGGCTGTGGCGGTTCAGACTCAAAGAGTGATAACAAACTTGAAACAGTAACAGAGGGTAAGCTGACAATGGCAACAAATGCCGAGTTCCCACCATATGAATTTTATGAGGGCGAAAAGGTTGTTGGCATTGACGCAGAGGTTGCAGAGAAGATTGCAGAAAAGCTTGGTCTTGAGCTTGAAATAAAAGATGTTTCCTTTGACTCAATCATTCCCGGTGTTCAGAGCGGTAAGTACGATATGGGTATGGCAGGTATGACTGTTACAGACGAAAGAAAGAGAAGTGTTAATTTCTCCGATTCCTATGCAACAGGTATCCAGTCAGTTATCATTAAGGAAGATTCCAAAATCAAGTCTATCGACGATTTGGACGGCAAGAAGATTGGTGTTCAGACATCGACAACAGGTGACATTTACGCTTCTGACGATTACGGCGAGGAGAATGTAAAGAGATTTGAGAATGGTGCAGCAGCAGTTGCAGCTCTTACAGCAAACAAGGTTGACTGCGTTATTATTGATAACGAGCCTGCAAAGGCATATGTTGATGCTAACAAGGGTCTAAAAATTCTTGATACAGAGTATGCAGTTGAAGATTATGCTATCTGCTTCTCTAAGGACAGCGAGGAGCTTCAGAAGAAGGTTAACGATGCCCTTAATGAGCTTAAGAAGGACGGTTCAATCCAGAAGATAGTTGATAAGTACATCAACGCAGAATAATTTTTTATACTAAGGCAATGTGGCTGTTGCAAAAAAATGAATTTGCGACAGCCTTTGTTTTTATTAAGGGGTTCACTTTATGTGGGATGCTATTTGTAATTGGTTTGCAGATTTAGGCGACCAGCTTTATTTTGTTTTTATTGAAAAAGACAGATACCAGCAGATGCTTACAGGTCTTAAGAATACTCTTCTTATCACCGCAGGGGCATTGATTGTTGGTGTTGTTATCGGTGTTGTAGTAGCCTCAATTCGTTCTTCCTATGACAAGAACAAGGAGTCTATGAAGCTCCGCAAGGGTGCCGGTTACTATGTTCTTACAGTTCTCAATGCAATTTGTAAGGTTTACCTAACCGTTATCCGTGGTACACCTGTTGTAGTTCAGCTGATGATTTCATACTTCATCATCTTTGTTTCGGCAAAGGACGGTGTTCCTGTTGGTATTTTTGCATTCGGTATCAATTCAGGTGCCTATGTTGCAGAAATATTCCGTGGAGGAATTATGGCTGTTGACAACGGTCAGTTTGAGGCTGGCAGAAGTCTTGGCTTTAACTATCTTCAAACAATGCGACACATTGTTGTGCCACAGATGTTCAAGGCTGTTTTGCCGACCTTGTGTAACGAGTTTATCACTCTGCTGAAGGAAACCTCTGTTGTAGGTTATGTTGGTGTTATCGACCTTACAAAGGCAGGTAATGTCATTGCAGGCAGAACATATTCCTACTTTATTCCGCTTTTAACAGTAGCGGCAGTTTACCTTGTAATGGTAATGATTCTTTCATTCTTTGTAGGTAAACTTGAAAGGAGGTTAAGAAAAAATGAGCGATAATGTATTAATAAAGGTCAACGACCTGAAAAAGCATTACAACGGCGGTGAGGTTAAAGCCCTTGACGGTGTAAGCTGTAATATAAACAGCGGAGAGGTTGTAGTTATCATCGGACCTTCCGGTAGTGGCAAGTCAACTCTTTTACGCTCACTAAATCTCCTTGAAATCCCCACATCAGGCACAATTTTACTTGATGATGTGGATATTACTAACCCAAAGGTTAACATCAATGTTCACCGTCAGAAGATGGGTATGGTGTTCCAGCACTTCAACCTTTTCCCGAATATGACAGTGCTTAAAAATATGATAATAGCGCCAATGAAGCTCCTTAAAAAGTCCAAGGAAGAGGCTACAAAAACAGCAATGAATTTGCTGGAAAGAGTAGGACTTGCCGACAGAGCAGATGCCTATCCTGACCAGCTTTCCGGCGGACAAAAGCAGAGGGTAGCCATTGTGAGAGCCTTGTGTATGGAGCCGGAGGTAATGCTGTTTGACGAGCCAACCTCAGCCCTCGACCCTGAAATGGTAGGAGAAGTTCTTGATGTTATGAAGGAGCTTGCAAAAGAGGGTATGACAATGGTTGTTGTAACCCACGAAATGGGCTTTGCCCGTGAGGTTGCCGACAGAGTAATCTTTATGAGCGAAGGCACCATAGTAGAAGAGGGAACACCCGAAGAAATTTTCACATCCCCAAAAGAGGACAGAACAAAAGAGTTTTTGAGATGTGTTCTGTAATTAGTTTTAATAACAAAAGTTTCACCCAAGCATTCTGTACGGTATGCTTGGGTGTTTTTTTATTCTATTTAATTCCATTTCAGAAAAATAACTTAATTCAAGACCCATAAAAAGTACTTATATAAAAATAATTAGAACAAATGTTCTAAAAACTATTGCCTAATCTGTGAACATTCGCTACAATAATAATTGCTAAACAGGTTTAGCCCCAAATACCATTGTGAATTATTATGATTAAGATTAAGTTTAGGAAGTGAATGTATGAATTATAAGTTATGGGCAGAAGAATATTTAAAGGACGCACAAAACATTAAAAGTGCAATAGATAAAGAGAAAGAAAATCTTAAAAAGGCAAAAAAATTTGATGAAACTCAGGAGATTAACAGGAGAATACAGATTTTGCGGTCTATGTATTACGAATGTAAGCTGACAGCATCTCTGCTTTCGGGAAAGGAATGTGAACAGGTTGCGTAACTCTGTTAATATGAATGAATATATTGACAATATGGTTTCCTACAAGCTGTACAACCAGTCCGGCATCTCTAATTCTAATGATGTAAATATGGCTAAGGATTTGCTATTAAATGCAATAGATACCGTCCTTACCGAAAAGCAAAAGAAGTGCGTCAAAATGCACTACTTTATGGACAAGCCAATGAATCAAATAGCAAAGGAGCTTGGTGTTAACCCATCAACAGTAACAAGAACAATTCAGTCGGCAAAAAAACGACTGTCAATCCTCAGCTTTTTCCTGAAATAACACAAAAAGGACTATCCACAAAACGGATAGTCCTTTAAAATTTCATTCTGAGGATTCTCCCTCTGTCATTCTGAGGAAGCGTAGCGACCGAAGAATATTAACGGAAAGCAGTAGTGCATAAATCGACAATAATAGGTTATATAGAATTAACAAAGGCTCCATCGGATGAGGGAGCTGTCACGCTTGCGTGACTGAGGGAGCGAAAAAGTGTTCTCTTTATCTCACTTTGTCTTTAGATTTTATTGTATAGGTCAGTGAATAAAACCAAATATTCTAAATCTCAAAATCCTCTTTCCTGTATTTTTGCATTTCAGGGGAGCTTTCCGGGATTCTCAAAGTAGGGTTGTACTTAAATTTTCTGCATCTGCCATTTTTAATGCTCTTTTTAACTGTACAGATATATCCGCTTTGAGCATTGGCGGAATTACTGCAATATTCGCACTTTACTTCAATATTGTTTCCAAATAATTTCATAATATCACCTGTGCCTATTATAGACTTTATTTTATCCACTTGCAAGTGTAAAAAGAATATTGTACAATAATTTTGGTGATATATATGAAAATTAACAGCAAAACAATGACCCTAAATGAAAATAAAGGTGTACCATTCCTCACATATAACAAACTTTCACAGATTGACTTCATCCGTCACGCCTTTTCAACAAAGCACGGCGGTGTGTCAACAGATGAATGGACATCGATGAACTTTGCCTTTTCCCGAGGCGATAAGCCGGAAAATGTTATTGAAAACTATAAGATTTTTTCCGATGCAGTAGGCTTTGACTACAATTCACTTGTCACATCCAGTCAAGACCACAACACCTATGTAAGACCTGTAACAAAAAATGAGTGTGGCATTGGCATATGGAGGGAAAAGGATATGATGTCCGTTGATGCCCTCATTACAAATGAGCCGAATGTAACACTTGTTACCCACTATGCCGACTGTACACCTCTGTTTTTTGTAGACACAGTAGGCAAAGCAATAGGACTTGCTCACGCAGGTTGGAGGGGAACTGTTGGCAGAATAGGGGAAGAGGTGTTGAGAAAAATGACAGCTCTCTACGGCACTAACCCAAAGGATGTTGTGGTAGCAATAGGACCTGCAATTTCAAAGTGCTGTTACGAGGTGGACAAGGACTGTGCAGAAAATTTCTACAACCTAAAGGACCTTGATAACAGCAAATTCATTTTTCCGAAAAATGATGGCAAATATATGATAGATTTGCTTGAAACAAACAGGCAAATCGTAATGAAAGCAGGAGTAAAAGAGGAAAATATTGTCCTAAGCGACCTTTGCACCAAATGCAACAGCGATTTACTGTGGAGTCACCGTGCAACAAATGGTCACAGAGGAACAATGTGCGCCTTTATGTGTATTGAAAAGTAGCTATGAGAGAATTAATAGTAGAAAAAAATGATGCAGGTCAAAGATTGGATAAATTTCTCTTAAAGAAATTTAAAACAATGCCAAAGTCAATGGCTTATATGTACATCCGCAAAAAGTGTATAAAAATAAACGGCAAAAAGGCGTCACCTCAGGATTTTCTGTCACTTGGTGATGTGCTGACCTTTTATATTAAGGATGAATTTTTCGAGGGTGCAGAGGAAGAAAATTTCGAATTCCTAAAAGCACCAAAAACACTTGACATATTGTACGAGGACGAAAACATTATCCTCATTGACAAAAAGCCGGGGCTGATTGTACATCAGGACAAAAGCTATCACTTTGACTGCCTTGTACACAGGGTACAGCACTATCTTTATGACAAAGGAGAATATGACCCCAAAAACGAAAATTCCTTTGCACCGGCACTTGTAAACAGAATTGACAGAAACACAGGTGGAATTGTAATCGGTGCAAAAAATGCAAAGGCTCTTCGTATCCTTAACCAAAAGCTAAAGGACAGAGAACTCCACAAATACTACCTTTGCCTTGTGATAAACAAGCCAAAGAAAGAAAGCGGACTTCTTTCAGACTATCTTATTAAGGATGAAAGAACAAATAAAGTAAAGGTGCTGAAAAAGGAAGTAAAGGGCAGTAAAAAAATTCTCACGAAATATACCGTACTCCAAAGCAAAAACGGACTTACCCTTTGCAGTGTTGATTTGCTCACAGGCAGAACACACCAAATCAGAGCACATATGGCGTCAATAGGTTGCCCCATTTTAGGTGACAATAAATACGGCGACAAAAAGCTGAACGAGAAGTACAGCCTTAACAGGCAATGCCTTTACAGCCACAGCATAATCTTTGATTTTACAACTGATGCTGGGGAGCTTAACTACCTTAACGGCAAAACCTTTACCGCACAAAACATATGGTTTATGAAATATCTTAAGTAATTTAAAGTAACCATTTTCACCCGACTGTATAGACTATACTGAGGGGTGGTTAAATGAGGTGTTGGAGATTACAGAGGAAGATTTATATATCCTTTGCACTGGGTTTGCTGATTGCCTCAATCTTTCCTCATTGGTTAATAACAGATTGTTGCGCAGTTATAATAATCCTTTTATCATTAACAGTTTGTCGGAGGTAATATGAAAGTAGTTTTGATTGAAAACCCAAGATTTATCGGCACAGTACTTCGTAAAATTTACGGTATAAAAAAAGAAAAGCCACAGCAAACATAATACTATGGAAACACTGAACAAAAAATCTACAGCCAATATGTGCAAATGATTTAGTCAGCGTTTCCTTGTTGTGATTATTCACAAAACAAACATATCAAAGGTATGCATAATGTACAAATTATGCGTACCTTTACTTTTTTTATAAAAAATTCATACATTTTTTAAATATTTCTGTTATAATAGCATTGTATAATTATTAAGGAGGCAATTATTATGAAACGCAAGGGATTTATTTCCTCAATTCTTATCATTGCACTTTTAACCTCTATGTTTGCTTGTATGTTCACAGTTCACGCTGTTACAGGCAACGCAGGAGAAACTGTGTATGTAAGAACAACTAACGGCACACCTACCTGTTATATGTGGCTTAAAGCATCCGGTTCAACCTCTCAGAACGCTGCTTGGCCCGGTGCTGCAATGACAGAGGTAGAAACAAACATTTATGCATTCACATTGGACAAGTCCTATGACCAGGTTATTTTTGTTGACAATGGCGGTAAAACAGATGACCTTGATTATCAGGGTGACGGTATGCTCTACGACAAGTCAACAAAGAAGTGGGAACAGTACAAGCAAAGCACAAACCCACCTGTAATTTCCTTCAGCAAAAAGGACGGAGCTTCTTTCTCATCTGACACAGTTGATGTTAAGGTAAATCCGGGTAATGCAACCTCTGCTACATACAAAATCGACAATGGCTCAGCTGTTTCCTTCACAGGCGAAACTGTGGTAACTCTTGGTAACGGCGTAGCAGTTGGCTCAACAACAACACTCTATGTAACTGCAACCAATGAGTACGGTACTTCCGAAAAGTCAATCACACTTTTAAAGAAACAACCACTGGTTGTTGGCGGCGGTGACGGCTCAACAAGCCCTGCTTGTGGCGGTTATTACGGCACAAACCCTGACGGCAAGGTTGGTCTCAGAAAGACAATCTCCATTGACGGTGACAAGTCTGACTGGAGCACTGATATGCTTATTGCACAGGGCACAGCAAACGACGACCCTCGTGTTTATCGTGACAACTCAATGTACGAAATTCCTATTGACGACTATGCAATGTATGCCGCATGGGACGACACAAACCTCTACCTTATGTACGAGATGTGTAATGTTCAGGACATAGTTGCTCCTAACGACGACTACCCACTTTCACAGGGTACACTTTTCAAAACTCAGAACTGCCCGGTATTCCTTTACCTCTACACAGGCAAGAATACAATCACAGACGGTACAACTGTTGACGGTGGCACACTCTGGAGCTCAGGCATAACATTCGACACATATGTTGACACAGTTGTTGCTTTCTCAACAAACGGCTCTAACGGTCCTTTCATCTACACAGCTGACGACGACGGAAAGCTTGACGCTGAAAACATTGTTAACAAGAACACAGGTATAAAGCTTGACTTCGGCAACGCAAAGGGACTCTCCGGCGAGCTTTGGGGTGTTAACGGTGGCTATGGTCACTACAACAACCGTGTTCTCGGCGATATGTTTGACTCTTCATCAGATTGGGTTGACTTCTATGCAAAGGGTCACGACAGCAAGATGGACTTCTTCTACGAAATGTCTATTCCTCTTGACAGCCTCAACCTGTCTGCTTCCGATATTGAAAACACAGGTATCGGCGTTATGAAGATTTCTACATTCGGTACTTCCGGTATGGACTGCTTGCCTTATGACCCATCAATGAACGACAATGCTGACCAGGCTTCAACTACTACTCAGGAGTTTAACTCACACGAAAAGGAAGACGACGACCACATCACAGTTCCATTCGCTCGTGTAGGTAAGCTTTTGTCAAGTGACCCACAGCCTACAACACAGACACAACCAACAACATCTACAACACAGCCAACTACTACTTCTACAACTGAGCCTACAACAACATCAACAACTCAGCCAACATCCTCACAGCCTACATACCAAATGGGCGATGTAAACGGTGACGGCGGTATTGATGTTGCAGACGCAACAATTTTGCAGAAGTTTATCAATTTCATACCTGTTACAATCCACGAAGAGGTTGCAGATGTAAACGCTGACGGACGAATTGATGTTCGTGACGCAACAGCAATTCAGAAAAAGGTTGCAGGTTATAATGCATTTTAACTGACAACAGAATGAATTATCAATAATCATCAGGCGGACAGTTTTTCTGTCCGCCGTTTTTTATTCAAGAAATCATTAATTCAAGTCATAATTGCCCCATAGTCTTAATATCATTAATATATAAAGATTTTCTAAACACAAAATTATGTTTTTAACATCAGAAGGAGAGTAATTATGGAACTTGAAAATAACATTAAAATTTCAGGCAGAGATACCCTAATGAGTCAGGCAATAGAGGAGCCTGTTGACATTGATGTCACACTTCCTGACTATTGCCCTGATATAGAAAAAATACTAAAATGCACCCTTGTACCGCAAATCTTCTCACGGAATATTTCCGGCGGAGTCCTTGAAATTGAGGGAGCCTCAATCGTTAAGGTGATGTATGTTGACAGCGTTCGTAAAACTCTGCGTACAAGCCAACAGGTTGTGCAGTTCAGTCGTGCAATTAATATTAAGGATTTTCCGGAGAATCACTATCTGGATACAGTTGCCACAGCCGAATACATAAACTGCAGGGCACTTTCCCCAAGGCGACTTGTAATCAAGGGTGCTTTTAGTATCAAAATCGAAATCACAGGTAAAAGCACATCAATGATACCCTCATCCCAGTCCTTTGCAGATTTCCAAAAAAGGTGCTGTACAAAGCACTATATGGATGTTACAGCGGTAACAGAAGAGGCATTTAATGTGAACGAGGCCATCAGCGTTGAGAATAAGCCTCCTGTTGAGTCAATCATAAAATCCATTGTGAAAGTTTCCGTTAACGAGCATAAGTCCATGGACGACAAAATCATAATCAAGGGTGAGGTGAATTTGCGACTTCTCTATCTTTCAGACCTTGACAGCGGAAAGACAGAGTGTCTTGACTATATGTTGCCGTTTAACCAAATAGTTTCCTGCGTTGGGGCAGGGGATAACACGGTGAACAATGTTTCCTGCTCACTTTTGTCCTACGATGTCAAGGTAACCCATGAAAATGATGAGAAAAGCATTCTCCTTGAGGCTCGAATAAACGCATCTATTGTCTGCTATAAGGAGAGGGAACAGCAGTTTGTAACAGACGCATTTTCAAGGGATTATGTGTGTGATATAAAGAACAAAAGTGTTCAGCTTGTCACATCAGTAAGGGAAATAAAACGCAACTTCATAAGAAAAATGGAGGTTTCCTCCAACGACAAGGAATTTGCAAAGGTGCTTGACGCCTACAACGAAAATTCATCAGTTTCCTCAAAGGAAGATGCCGGACTAATCACCTTTACAGGCAAAGCCGGACTTTGCGTGCTTGCCTGTGACAAAGAGGGTATGCCCTTCTACATTGAAAGAACAATGGACTTCACCGACAAAACAGACGAGGCATTCGGCACAGTCAAAACCGCCTGTTCTAATATTAATTCAGTAAGCTACCGCATAAAAGATGAACACACCATTGAACTTAGGGTAGAAATAAGCATTAGTGCCTTTGTGACAAATACGGAGAACAACAATTTTGTTGAGGATGTTCTGGTATATGAGGACAAAAAAATAGAGAAAAACCCCTCAGCCCTAACGTTGTACTTTGCCGACAAGGGCGAATGTGTGTGGGATATAGCGAAAAGATACTTCACCGACCCACAATATATAAGCGAGGACAACGAAATCGAGGGCGAATACCTTGAAAACAAGGATATGCTCATAATTAGAAGATAATACCTAAATAACCCCCATTCAAGCCGGAGCAAGAATGGGGGTTGTAGTCATATTGGTACCTATAATTTATATCTGTATTTTTCTAAATTTTAAAAGTAATTACTCACGAACTATTTTTCTAACAGTGTTTGCTGTTCTTATTGTAAGTTTGTTGCTGATATTTGCGCTCGCCGTCTTTGACCACCAGTTTGTTTTTTGGTAATCTTTTCTACTGAAAGACCAAAATATCACTTCTTTGTAGTCCATTATCTTTTCAAATTCTTCCTTAGGTTCTCCAATCTCGTTGAATACATCGGCAAATGTAGCCGGGGGCATAATTAATATCAGATTATCATAGATTTCCTGATTTTCATTGCCCCACCAGTCAGGTGCATTGCATAAAATATCCTCAAGTGCTTCTTTTGATATGAGAAGAACAGGAATATCTAATCCAAACTGATTTTTTATCATTGTTTTAATCTGGTTTGTTAAACTCTCTATATTATCTTCATCACTTGAAAAAATAACATTACCACTGTTCAGATATGATTTAACTTCTCCAAAGCCTAATTTTTCAAAGCCTTTCTTTAATTCCGGCATTGAAATTTTATTTTTTCCACTTATATTAATACCACGCAAAAATGCGATATATCTTTTCATATTTGCCGATATCTCCTCGAAAATTCTAAATTACTCTATTCAGATAAATAAAAATTTAGTCTTTCTAAATATTAGAATAATTTAGTTTTACTAACTATTTGAACGGCATCATAACAATTGTCACAAGGTAAGGCACCTCTTGATAACATTTTTTTATAAAAACTATCAACCATATCAACAATAAAAAGATTATATTGTTCTTCTTTTGATAATGTAAATATTTTGTAAATAAGCTTTTTACCAATACCTTTGTATCTCATAAAATTCGGCAAAAATATGTTACTTATTTGAACTTGTTTATATTCGTAACATATAAAAAGTCGTAATAAAACAAAAGGAGTTTGCTCATAAGGATTATATTCATTTTTATGATATCCTTCCACTTCAACTTTGTAAACATCATCACTATTCCAAAAATCTATTATTTGAAAATCAAAACCTTCCTCAAGGAAATCAGTCTGAAATGGTTTCAAAAAATTGTTAATTTCCATTTTGATTCGCTCGTGAATAAAACGTTCCATGTCTATATCCCCCTAAATCATAACATACCACTTGAATTATAACACATAAACATTGATAAAAACAAGGAAAATTTATAAGAAGTACATTATAAATCACTCTGCAAAATTATTATCTCTGCATATCAAAGTGCCATTAGTTATATTGGGGTAAATATAACTTGAATTGTGTAGGTTGATTGACATTAGTAACGAGATATGATATAACGCAAATATAACAGGCAAAATAAATAAAAATCAGTTAGCTACTATAAATTTATCACTTGAATTTTAAGGAAGGAAAACGAAATATGAAAATC
>JBJEOZ010000015.1:0-44787 GCA_051880975.1 Ruminococcus sp. | reverse complement strand
ATATTTATATGCTCTGTATTCAAACATATTTACATAAATCTCAGCCTTACCGTCTTCAATATATGGAACAACCACCGGACAAACTGCAGGACCAAAGGTGGACTTCAAATCTTCAAAAACACGATAAAAACGGGCGCTCTCATCACAAAGACCGTTAACAAAGAACATCTTTGTCTTGCCTTGGCGGGTAGCCATATCAACTACCTTTTCTGTTCCCACATCAATACCGTCTTTGCCTGAAACAACAACCAAAACACTTTCGGCAGCCCTAAAGCCTTCGGAAATTCCTCCTGCAAAATCAAACAGACCCGGTGTATCTATGAGATTAATCTTTGTGTTTTTCCACTCAACAGGTGCAACCGCAGACAGGACAGAAGCTTTTCTTTTGACTTCTTCAGGGTCATAATCCAAGGCTGTGTTGCCATCTTCAATCTTACCCAATCTGCTTACAGCGCCGGTTAGGTAAAGAATACTCTCTGCAACAGATGTTTTACCTGAACCGCTGTGACCCGCAAGTGCTATATTAAGTATTTTACGGGATTCATAATTTCTCATTGGAATAAACTCCTTAGTAGTAATTTATAATAAAAATTATTGTTCTTTCGTTTACACTTACATTATATCACCCTTGTTAAAAATATACAATAATTTTTCTATGCTTGTAATTAAATTTATCCTATTCAACAAATAGACAAGCTTATTCTTGTTACATTTCACAGTTGACCTGTGTATTTTGCATAAATAACCACACTCAAATTTATGCAATTCATTTAAAACATTTGACAATTTTTGTGCTAAAAGTTTGTACAAAAATGCCGACCCCCTTAAGGAGTCGGCTTTTTGCATAAGTCATTATTAAAATTTTACTCAATATTCACTAATAACAATTATAATAGTAATTACTTTTCAAAAACAGCACCCTGAGAAGAAGAAGTAACAAGCTTTGAGTATCTCTTTAGGTAGCCTGACAATTCTTTTTCAGGCATAACAAAGTTTTTCTTTCTCTCCTCAATTACAGAGTCCTCAACATTGAGGGTAAGAGTTCTGTTAGTAATATCAACTGTAATTGAATCTCCCTCTTCAACAAGTCCGATAAGTCCGCCTGCTGCTGCCTCAGGACAAATATGGCCGATTGATGCACCTCTTGTAGCACCGGAGAAACGACCGTCTGTAATCAGTGCAACCTCTTTATCAAGACCTGCACCTGCAATAGCAGAGGTTGGAGAAAGCATTTCTCTCATTCCCGGACCGCCCTTAGGGCCTTCGTAACGGATAACAACAACATCACCGCTGTTGATTTTACCTGCCAAAATTGCATCATTTGCATCTTCTTCGCAGTTAAATACCCTTGCAGGACCTGTATGCTGCATCATTTCAGGTGCAACAGCTCCCTGCTTTACAACTGCACCCTCAGGGGCTAAATTGCCCTTTAGGATTGCGATACCTCCGTCCTGACGAAGTGGGTTTTCAACTGTGTGGATAATCTCACCGTCAGGCTCCTTTGCGTTGGCAATTCTTTCCCCAACTGTACCCATAACTGTAAGGCAATCCTCGTTGATAATACCCTTCTTTGAAAGCTCCTTCATAACAGCAGGAATACCGCCCATCTTGTTAAGGTCTGTGATGAAGATTTTTCCTGCCGGATTCAGCTTACAAATCTGAGGAGTTCTCTTGGAAATTTCGTCGATAACATCAATGCTTACAGGAACATCAGCCTCGTAAGCGATTGCAAGGAGATGAAGAACTGTGTTTGAAGAACAACCGAGAGCCATTTCACAGGTAAGGGCATTTTCAAAGCTTTCCTTGTTGATAATATCCCTTGGCCTGATGTCATTTTCCAAGAGGTACATTACTCTCTCGCCTGCATCCTTAGCAAGTCTGCGTCTGCCCGCCTCAACTGCCGGAATAGTGCCGTTGAAAGGCAATCCCATACCGATAGCCTCTGTAAGGCAGTTCATTGAGTTTGCTGTGTACATACCTGAACAGGAGCCACAGGTAGGACAGCAGTTGTCCTCGTACTCTGTAAGCTCTTCCTCTGTTATTTTTCCGCTGGCACAGGCACCAACATATTCAAACATTTCGGAAAGTCCGTATCTTTCTCCGTCCTTTTCACCGGGGAGCATTGGACCACCGCTGACAAATACAGACGGAAGATTCAGACGACAGGCAGCAATAAGCATACCCGGAACAATCTTGTCGCAGTTAGGAATAAACACAACCGCATCCAAAGGATGTGCTGTAAGCATAATTTCGATAGAGTCAGCAATAAGCTCTCTTGAACACAGGGAATACTTCATACCCTTGTGATTCATAGCAATACCGTCACAAACTCCGATTGTATTAAATTCAAATGGAACGCCACCGGCATTGCGAATTCCTGCCTTTACATTCTCGGCAATTTCGTCAAGATGCTTGTGTCCGGGAATGTAGTCGCTCTTTGCAGAAACAACAGCAACAAATGGCTTTTTCATTTCACTTTCTGTAATACCCATAGCCTTCAAAAGAGAACGGTGAGGTGCTCTTGTAGGGCCCTTTTTAATTAAATCTGAACGCATAATAATACCTTCTTTATATAAATTATATTTTATGTTATTTTATAATAACGAGATTATATCATTGTAAAGCTCCTATTGTCAATTACTAGATTTTTCGACTATCGAAAGATCCTTTAAAAACAGATGTATGGTGAAAATTCAAATAACCAATTCTTTTATCATCCATTGGTAAAGATTGTATGTATTCATTATTCTTTAATTTTAGCAGTTTCCATGTATATGGAGATATAAAGTCTGATAAAATTATATGTTTATTATCCGTAAATGTAATAAATCCCCGATCAAACAATTTATCATATAAAGGGGTTAAAATATATCCATTATATGGGTCAATTTGTTCATCAACATTTTTACAAGCCGCCCAAGGTTTAAT
Source organism: Ruminococcus sp. (assembly GCA_051880975.1). GTDB lineage: Bacteria > Bacillota > Clostridia > Oscillospirales > Acutalibacteraceae > Ruminococcoides. The sequence goes on along the minus strand of JBJEOZ010000015.1, from coordinate 41,859 downwards.
ATGACTTGCTATTAACAAGCGTTCGTCCGAAACCTTTGTAAATGGGCAATAATGACATTGATCTAACAGATATTCTCTATATTTCCCTTGTCCTTTCCTAGCTAGTCTTGCATATTCTTGCTTACTATCTTTCTTGTTTTTTTTGCTTTGTACACCTTCAGTAATGCCTTTATTTTTTCCATATGTTAAAACCAAAGGTCCATTTTTCTTCTCAAGAATAGCATCAAAATCAACAAACAATTTCCAATAAAACAGTGGTTTTTCTTCCGATCCTACTTTTTCAACATAGATATAGCTGACCAACGGCAATGCAATCTCTCTAATTATTCCGTATCCTCTATCATCTGAATTAATATAGCCTCTTGTACCTGTAATTTGGTCTTGGTCATAGATATCGAAAAAAATCACATCATTCAAAGAATTAATCAATTCTAATCGTTTTTTCCACAACATCGGTAAATCGTCTTTCTTTGAATACTCCTGTGAAGGATTCATATATTCATTCTTAATAGCTTCCATATATGCTACTAAGTCCGATTTCATCATGAAGCATTTAGCTCTAAATGACTTTTCTCCATAAAATCTGTACATCTCCTTTTTTGAAGATATATACAACTTTGCTTCACCATGACCTGTTCCAATTTTATTTGATTTTACCACCATACAATCAGGTACCGTCATCATATTCGGGAAGACAGCCAATGTAGTATAGCTTTCACCATTAATCTTCATCATTCACACCATACCTAGTAATATCTATTTGTTTTAACAGAGCAATTAACACATCTACAACTATGCTATTACCACATTCTTGGTACATAGCAGTGTCAGAAACGACAATTTTAAAACTGTCTTTGAAACCCATTAATCTTAAACACTCCCTTGGAGTTAGCTTTCGTATCCTTCCTTTATGAGTTACATAGTTATCAATGCCAGCTCTATGCATCTTATGCATAGTTTGCAATAATGGTCTTGCCACATCTAAGTCTGTTTTAGTAGATGTTCTAAAATTCTTTGTGCCCTCTGCTAAAACATACTTAGTAATCTTCTCTGAAAGGTAATACTTTTCCTCAACATCTTTCACATCAAAAACAAAATCATCAAAAGCCTCCTCATAATTTTCTTCATTTTCAACAGGATGAAAAATAAAATCCCCATGCCAATTAAATTGCTGGTTTCTTTTTTGACACAAAGCAATTTCTCCATTAACCTGCGTATAAGACTTTTGTCTGTTTTTATGACTTGTTACGAACTTTATTCCTTTTTCTTTAAGAAAATATTTCGAATCAATGTAATCCTCAAGGAAATCACACATTTTATATTCTAATTCAATCGGTGCTGGATATTTGAATTTGGTCTTATGTATAAATCCAACACAAAACAATCGTTCCCTATTTTGTGGAATACCATAATCTCTACTATTGAGAGTCCTATAATGAACATCATATCCCAATTTTTCGAACACATCGTACATTACTTTCCATGTTTTTCCTTTATCATGATTTAATAACCCTTTAACATTTTCAAAAATGAACACTTTTGGTTGTGTTTCCTTAATTATTCTTGCAAATTCATAGAATAATGTTCCTCTAGCATCATCGAATCCTAGCCGCTTACCAACCATAGAAAAAGCTTGGCAAGGGGCACCGCCCACTAATAAATCTATTTTTCCCTTATATTTTCTTGCATCAAAATCTCTTACATCAGAAAACCAATTTTTTTCATCTATATCATAGTTAGCAAAATAACTTTTTTTGCATTTTTCATCAATATCTCCAGCAAACATGATCTTATGCTTTAATTTTAATCTCTGAAAAGCATGTTCAATAGCTCCTATTCCACTGAAAACAGTACCTAATCTCACGGTTTTTTCAGGATATAGAAAATCTTTACTTTTCCAATCCTCCCTTGAAATATCTTCAGGAACCAAATCAACTTTATCAACTAACAAGGATTTACCCTTAATAATTTCTTTTACCTCATTTATCCTTTTAGAAGATTCATAAATGCTCTGTTCAACTCTAGTAATTTTACTTGCCATCATAAATTCTCCCATAACGCCTTTTCAATCTTGATTATACCACAATAAAACAAAAAATCAACTTTTGGAATATTATGAGTGACAAAAATGGGACTGTCAAATTCAGGCAGTCCCAATAGTGTATTTTATCTATCCCTCACCAACTTTATGATAGTGGTTTCATTGTGGGGAATGCGATAACATCACGAATACTGGATGAATCGGTTAGGAGCATTACAAGTCTGTCAATGCCCATTCCCATTCCGCCTGTTGGGGGCATACCGTATTCCATAGCTGTGAGGAAATCCTCATCAATCATATTAGCCTCGTCATCTCCAGCCTCACGGAGCATCATCTGATGCTCAAATCTGCCTCTCTGGTCGATTGGGTCGTTAAGCTCGGTGTAGGCATTGGCAAGCTCTCTGCCTGTGACAAAGAATTCAAATCTTTCAACAAGCAAAGGATTGTCACCCTTCCTCTTTGTAAGAGGAGAAATTTCCACAGGGTAATCTGTAATAAAGGTTGGCTGAACCAGCTTGTCCTCTACATATTCATCAAATGCTGCTGCAAGGATATTGCCCCAGGTGTCGGTTGACTTAACCTCAAGGTGAAGCTCCTTTGCAACTTCCTTTGCCTTTTCGGTGTCGCCCATAAATTCGCTGAAATCAACGCCTGAATATTCCTTAACAGCGTCAATCATTGTCATACGCTTAAAGGGCGTAGCAAGGGAAATTTCCTGACCCTCATATGTTATCTGATCTGTGCCGTTTACTGCAAGGCAGGACTTATTAACAAGCTCCTCGGTAATATCCATCATACCGTTGTAGTCTGTGTATGCCTGATAAAGCTCAATAGTTGTAAACTCAGGGTTATGCTTAACATCCATACCCTCGTTTCTAAAGATTCTGCCGATTTCGTAAACTCTTTCCATACCGCCGATAATAAGCCTTTTCAGAGGAATTTCGGTGGCAATTCTCATATACATATCAATGTCAAGGGTGTTGTGGTGGGTTATAAACGGTCTTGCAGAGGCACCGCCGGGGATTGTGTTTAGAACAGGTGTTTCAATCTCTACAAAATCCTTGCTGTCCATAATGTTGCGGATGGTGGAAACAATTTTACTTCTCTTGACAAATGTTTCCTTAACCTCAGGATTCATTATGAGGTCAACTTCACGCTGACGGTATCTCAAATCCACATCCTTAAGTCCGTGGTACTTTTCAGGCAACGGCAAAAGTGACTTTGAAAGGAGCTTTACACCTGTTGCGTGAACAGACACTTCCCCCATTTTTGTTTTGAACACAAAGCCTGTACATTCCATAATGTCGCCGATGTCCCACTTTTTAAGACCTTTGTATGTATCCTCTCCAAGGTCGTCAAACTTTGCGAAAATCTGCATCTTTCCCGAACGGTCATGCAAATCCATAAACATAACCTTACCCTTGCCACGCTTGGACATAATTCTGCCTGCAATGGTAACCGTCTTGCCCTCTAATTCCTCAAAATTATCGGTAATATCCTTGTTAAGTGTATCTCTTGATGAAGTGTTGACCATATATGGGTCGTTGCCGGCAGCCTGAAGCTCCGCCAACTTGTCACGGCGAACCTTTAGCAAATCTCCGCCGTTGTTCTTATTCTGATTATTCTGCTCTCCCATTACTACTTTCCTTTCCGATATAAAAGGCAGTCAACAGACTGCCTTAATCAATAAAAATATACTGTCTTAAAATTAGCTGTCTGACAAATTATTTTAGAATTTCAATCACCTTGTAAGCCACTACACCGCCCGGTGTTTCAATTTCTGCAACATCGTCAACAACCTTGCCGATAAGACCCATACCAACAGGGCTTTCGTCGGAAATCTTCATTTCCTTAGGGTTGCTTTCGTTAGAGCCTACAATGCGAACAGTCATTTCTTTATCTGTGGCTATGTTTTTAATGACAACAGTGCTGCCAACATGAACCTTGTCGTTGTTAATTTCACTTTCATCAATGAGAACAGCATTTTTAAGGCTTGCCTCAATGTCTGCAATTCTGGCTTCAAGGATAGCCTGCTCGTTTTTAGCGTCATCATATTCAGAGTTTTCCGAAAGGTCACCGTAGGAACGGGCAACTTTAATTTTTTCTGCAATTTCTTTTCTTTTTTCGCCCTTAAGAACTTCAAGCTCCTCTTCTAATCGTTTAAGACCTTCTTCTGTGAGCATAACCGGTTTTGCCACTTAAAACACATCCTTTTTTCTTAAATATATACTATTTAATTATATCATTCTTAGCCATTATGTCAAGCGTTTACATAAGCAGATTATCAAGATATTTGGCTAAACTTTTTACTGTACAGGTAGAATTTTCATTATAGGACACCCTTGGCACCATTGCCCCCAAAAAATACTTTCTTCCCTTGCTGTACAGGGCTGACGCAAAATACATTTCATCCATATCATCACACATCAGTCTTCGATATTCCTCAGGAAGTGTACAGGTGTATTTCCAGTAGCAAATAGCAGGCAAATCCACCTGTGGTCTTTCGCTTGTGAGGACAACAGCCCTTTTGTTAAGGTCAATTATTCTTTGAATTTTACAAGGTGCAATCACAAAATCTGCGTCCTTAATACGGGTAAGCCTGTTTGTATGAACAATGCTCACACCTTGCTTTTCCATCATTTTTTCTCCCAAAATCTCATATTTTTCTTTGTTACCTGTAACCACCACAAAGTTGTCTGTTAGGGTGCAGAGTTTCCACAAAAACTCGCTTTCACTCCCATCTGCATCAATAAAAGCTACATTCAGCTTTTGAGGATTTTCCATTGAATTAAGGGTACTAAATGCAAAATTACAGGTCATCTTTTTTACAAATGTATTGTCACAAAATCTTACCAATCCGGAATCTTTGGGGAAGTGTATTTTGTCACTGCAAATCATACTTTCAGCCTGAATTCCTGCTATCTTTCGCACTGCATCCCAGTTAATTTTATCCCTATAATTAACATATGTAATTCTGCGCACAGCAAGTTTTTTTCCGTCTAAATAGCTTTCGTACAACCTGTCTTTGTAAAATACAGAAAACAGCCTTTTTATCCCTGTGAGCTTTCTATCCTCAACAGTAAATGTAGTAAACATAAAAACACCCCGCATACAATACTAATATGCGGGGAAAAATGATTTATTAATAAAATCTGTTTACTATTTTGTTGTAGTTTCTTGGGGATTGTCCTTCAGTACAGATTTTTTAATGAGAACATAGGAGCCGTCAGAAATTTTACAGTTCTTGTAATCCTTATATTTGTCGGAGTCATACTTGTTTTCGGGAACATAGATAATGTTTTCCTTGTCTATGCTTTCAACATACTGAGATGCCAAAGCATTCCTAAGCTCCTCTTCGTTAATCTCTCCACCGTAGTTTTCTCGAATTGCGGAGTCAACCTCGTAAAGCTTGGTGAACATAGCCTGTTTTTCCGCCAAATCTGTAACCTTAGAATTAAAGGTGTGCATTGCATATATGTATGCACAGGAAAATGCAACAGCACCGCACAAAGCTGAAACAGCGATTGTTATCCCCAAAGGTACTCCCTTTTTAGTATCTTTTGACCTTTTTGTCCGTCTTTTTCTGTTATCCATAATCATTAAAATTCAGACATTGGGTCGTACTTAACACCGTTGTATCTGCACTCAAAATGTAGGTGAGGACCGCTTGACCAGCCTGTTGAGCCAACATAGCCGATTACCTGACCCTTAACTACTGTGGAGCCGGCACTTACAACGGCTCTGGTAAGATGACCGTAAATTGTACACTTTCCGTTGCCGTGGTCTATCCAAACATAGTTACCGTATCCGCCGCCGCAACCGCAGGAGCCGGACTTTGCCCAGTTGTGTGAGCAGGAATTTTCGGCAACAACAACTGTACCGCCGTCTGCTGCAACAACAGTTGCACCCATAATTCCACCGCTGGAAATATCTATTGCACCGTGACCGTAACCGCCTCTGTCCTCGCCGTAGGTTGACGAAAGTGCGGTAAAGCCCGGTACAGGCCAACAGTAGCCACTGCCGGACGGAACTACATAGGTTCCACCGTCAGTATCTCCTCCGCCTGTGGAATTGTCATTGTTGTTTTGATTATTCTTGGCGGCGGCTCTTGCAGCAGCCTCTCTCTCCCTCTGTGCTTTCTCTGCATAGTACTGGGAAATTTGGTCGTCAATGCCGTTTAACTCACCATTGTTAGCCTTAATTGCTGCCTCTTGCTTTTTGTTCCTTGTGTAAAGTGTATCAAGAACCTTTTGGTTTTCGTCCACCAAGGCTTGCAGGTCATCCCTTTTAACTTGGAGATTCTTCTTTTCTTTTTCCTGGTCCTTCTTGTCGGACTGAAGCTCCTTTTTCTCTGCCTTTACAGTGTCCATATCGGACTCAATCTCATTAATCAGCTTTTCGTCGTAATTGCTTACATTTCTAACAAGCTCAACCTTATCAAGGAAGTCGCTGAAGTCCTTTGCTCCCAAGATAATTTCAAGAGAGCTGACGTCCCCTGACATATAGATTGTCTTAATCCTTTTTCTCAGGGTGTTTGTCCTGTCCTCAATATCCTTGTTAAGCTGATTTATCTTTTTTGTCTTTGACTGAATTTTCTTGTCCAGCTCATTGATTTTTTCCTGACTGACAACAATTTCTTCGTTTACGGTTTGCACCTTTCCCAAAAGGGACTGCTGGTACTCCTTAGTTTTTGCTATTTCGTCATTTGTTTCGTCTAAAATCTTTTGGTATTCTTCACTTTTCTTTTTCAGCTCAGCCTGCTTTTGTTCAAGCTCCGAAATTGAATCCTCGGCAGTTACCTTGTTAACATCTGTATGCAGATAAAAGGCAACTGTGCCTGTAACAACAGTAAGCATAAGTACTGCAGAAACAATCTTCTTTAGCAAATAAGACAACTCCTTTCTCTTTCAACTACATTACCATCCAAGTATGATAGAGCCCTCTTTTTTCAGATATTTACTAATACTGATAAGACCGCCAATCATACCTACTACCACACCTGCAACCACAAATGCTATTGCGATTTGCCACATTACAGAACTAAATGCAATCGGTGTGAATGGTATTACATATTGAATAGCCTCGCAAATAAGGTCGTAACCAAGCATTAATCCAAACAGAGAAATTATACCGGAAACTGCACCGATGATAATGCCCTCCATAAGGAACGGAATTCTTACAAACATATTTGTAGCACCAACGGATTTCATAATGCTGATTTCAAACCTACGGGCATACATTGTCATACGAATTGTGTTTGAAATAATAAACAGTGAGATTATTACCAAAGCACATATAACGGCGATTGACAAAATCTGCACCAATTTGTTAAGACTGGTGAGCTTGTCCGCTACATCTGTTTGGGAAGAAACAGTTGCAACTCCTGTTATAGCCTTAATCTCTTTTACGGTTTCGTCATATTTTGACAAATCACTCACTGTTACCTTGTACGCATCCGGCAGAGGGTTTCCCTCACCCTCCATTTCGGCAAACACCTTGTCACCCAAAACATCCTTGTAATCCTTGATTGCCTCCTCCTTTGGGAAGAAGGTAACCTCAGTGACATTTTTTAGTGTTTTCATCTGTTCGCCTGCCTGGGTTGTTTCCTCGTCGGTGGCATTGTCCTCCATATATACAGTGGTAACATTGCTTGCTCCAACCTTGTCAACAACCGTCTTAACATTAAGGGACACCATAATTGCCGCCCCGGTAAGTACAAGACAGGAAACAAGAACACCAACAGACGCAAGGCTCATCATTCTGTTTGCCCAAACATTTTTGATGCCTTCTTTTAATAAATAACCAATACTACTGATTCTCATACATCATTTCCCCTTTTCCACACTACTTAAGCGAATCAATGACAGAATCCACTGCTGCATCCTGCTTTTTCTTCTTCTCTTCCTCAGCCATAATTCTTCTGATTTTTGCCGGGTCAAGTTTTACTGTGTGGATAAGGTCTTCCTTATTATCTGATTCTATTTCCTCAACAATTTTGTCAATGTTTTCAACTGCTTGCTCAACCTTTGACTTTGGAGGCTCTATATTCTCCTCTTTTGTAGCAGATTCTTCCTCTGTACGAAGTTCCTCAACATCATCAGGGGATTCTTCATCCAGTTTCAAAAGCGGGCTTAATTCGTCGTCGGCAATATCCTGGTCGTAGGAAGAAATAAGCTCAATATCTTCAACAGATGTTTCTTCAAGCATAGTATCGTGAACAATTTTACCCTTATGTATCTCGATAACACGCTTGCCAAACTCCTTAACAAGGTCATGCTCGTGGGTAACAATAATAATAGTTGTACCCTGCTTGTTAATCTCCGACAGCAAATCAATAATTTCGTGGGACATTTCAGGGTCAACATTACCTGTTGGCTCGTCAGCAATGATAATCTCAGGGTTGTTAACAAGGGCTCTTGCCAAGGAAACTCTCTGCTGTTCACCACCGGAAAGCTGACTTGGCTTACTCTTAATTTTACTGCCAAGACCAACCAGCTTTAGGATATAAGGAACTCTCTCCTTAATTGTTTTGTTGTTTGCGCCAACGCATCTCATAGCAAATGCCACATTGTCATAAACAGACATTTTTTCAATAAGGCGGAAATCCTGAAAAACTATTCCCATTTTTCTTCTGAGATAAGGAACTTTTCTCCTGCGAAGCTTGCTCAATCTGATTCCGTCAACATTTATTTCACCCTTAGTAAGCTTTTCTTCACTCATAATTAATTTGAGGAAGGTACTCTTACCGGCACCTGAAGAACCAACGATAAAAACAAATTCTCCATCATTTATCTTTAGACTAACATTGTTCAGTGCGTGTGTGCCGGAAGGGTAATCTTTAGATACATTTCTAAATTCTATCATTTAATCCTTCTCCTGTTTGGTAATTAATGGATATATACCATTTTGCACAAAACTCGTTCTGCCAAAAATTACGGCAGAACGAGTCCCATTTAATACTTAGCTCAGCCTAAATACTGAAAATTTTTCATACTTAATTTGAGGTTAGTATTTAGTATTTTGTAGGGCTTGCTGTGAGGTATCTCTTAACCATAAGTGCTACCTTGAAAACAATGGCGTCTTCAAATTCTCTCAAATCAAGACCTGTAAGCTTTTTAATTTTTTCAAGTCTGTAAACAAGGGTATTTCTGTGAACAAACAGCTTTCTTGAGGTTTCACTGACATTTAGGTTATTTTCAAAGAACTTCTGAATTGTAAACAGTGTTTCCTGGTCAAGACTTTCAATAGAGCCACGCTTAAATACTTCCTTAAGGAACATTTCGCAAAGTGTTGTAGGAAGCTGATAAACAAGTCTTGCAATACCCAAATTGTCGTAGCTGATAATAGTTCTTTCATTGTCAAAAACCTTGCCGACTTCAAGGGCAACCTGAGCCTCTTTAAAGGAATGTGCCAAATCCTTGATGCCTACAACAATAGTACCGATACCAACGGTACAATGTGTGTAGAATTCAGAGGACAAGGTATCAACTATTGAGCCTGCAAGCTTTTCAAGGTCTTTTTCCTCAATTCCCGGCTTTAGCTCCTTAACAAGGGCAATTTCTGTTTCGTTAATATTGATGATAAAGTCCTTAGACTTGTCCGGAAACAGGTTCTGAAGTACATCATAGGCAGAAATTTCAGCCTTAGATGTAATCTTAATAAGCATTACAACCCTTGAAACCTCGGAATTGAAATGAAGCTCCCTTGCCTTGAGATAAATATCTCCGGGCAGAATATTATCAAGAATAACACTTTTAATAAAGTTACTTCTGTCGTATTTTTCGTCATAATACTGCTTAATAGCATTGAGAGAAACCGCCAAAAGACCTACATATCTCTGGGCAGCCTCATCTGTGCCGGAAACAAATACTGCATACTCCGGACGCTGATTAACTCCAAATGACTGATATGTATATCCATTGATAACATATGGAACGGTAGATGACAAGGTTTCGGCATTGATACTTTCGTTAACCTCGCCAATTCTTCCCAATTCGGAACAAGCAATTACAACGGATGTTTCATCAACAATACCAATGGTCCTGTCAATAGTATCACGCATCTGATGGATTACTCCTTGAAAGAGTCTGTTTGACATTATATTTTCCTCCCTGACAATAGTCATTATGACCAACGCTTTGGTAAAATAGCAATAAGACCTATCTCTTTTCATATACATTTTACACAAAAACTCAAAGAATTGCAACCATTATTTTAAAAATTGTGGGAAAAATATGTTAGAAATAATTGTAATGCTCCAAAAACACCCGAAAAATCAAGATTTTTTATGAATAAAAGCTAATTTTTATTGCAAAAAATTGCCCAAAAACAAAAATCCCCCTCGTTTTGAGGGGGATAAATCTTTTTATACTAAAACAATCAGTTTGTAATTGTCTTTTCTGTTTCAGGGTCAAAGATGTGAATCTTCTCGGACTCAAATGCAATCTTAATCTTATCACCGGGCTGTGCCTTAGATGTTGGCTCAACTCTTGCGATGATAGGAATACCTTCAACATTAACATATAGGTAAATTTCTGCGCCCATAAGCTCTGTAACATCAACATTTACATCAATAACACTGTCGGAGAACTTTTCAATAAGCTCCGGCTCATCGTGAACATGCTCAGGACGAATACCAACTCTTACTGACTTGCCAATGTAATTATTAAGCTTTCCGCCTTCGTTCTTGCTTGCCGGAAGTGGAATGCTGTATCCTGCAAAGTCTGCGTATACAGTATTACCTTTCTTAGAAAGTGTAGCATCGATGAAGTTCATCTGTGGTGAACCGATAAATCCTGCAACGAACTCATTGCAAGGCATATCATAAAGGTGCTGAGGTGTATCAACCTGCTGAATAAAGCCGTCCTTCATAACAACGATTCTTGTACCCATTGTCATAGCCTCTGTCTGGTCGTGGGTAACATAGATGAATGTTGTACCAAGTCTTTGATAAAGCTTAGAAATCTCTGTACGCATCTGTGCACGAAGCTTTGCGTCCAAGTTTGAAAGTGGTTCGTCAAGAAGGAATACCTTAGGATCACGAACGATAGCACGACCCAAAGCAACACGCTGTCTTTGACCACCGGACAAAGCCTTTGGCTTTCTGTCAAGATACTGCTCAATACCAAGAATTCTTGCAGCCTCCTGAACTCTCTCTCTGATTTCTTCCTTTGGTGTCTTTCTTAGCTTAAGACCGAATGCCATATTATCATAAACAGTCATATGAGGATAAAGAGCATAGTTCTGGAATACCATTGCAATATCTCTGTCCTTAGGTGCAACGTCATTTGCCAGCATATCGCCGATATAAAGTTCACCCTTACTAATGTCTTCCAAACCTGCAATCATACGAAGTGTTGTTGATTTACCACAACCTGAAGGACCAACCAAGATGATAAATTCTTTGTCCTCAATTTCAAGGTTGAAGTCTGTAACAGCAGTAACACCGCCGTCATAGATTTTGTAAATATGTCTTAATGATACATTTGCCATACTAACTATAACCTCCTTGTATGTTTAAGCAAAGCCTAATGACGCAACTTCGCTAAATAGTTATTCATCAGTTAGTAGTATAACATTTTTTTCTCCGCATTACTACCCATATTTTTAACTAAATATTACCCTAAGTTTTTAGTTAAAAAGTCACATACATAAAAAACTATTCATTTTTTTGGATATTATCTACAAAAAAATCTGCTGTTTTTCCCGCTCTAACATAGGTCGGCACTGACCAACCCTTAAATTTTTCGGCAAGACAAATCCCCCGATTGACACTCTTTTCAGCTTTTTTACCCTTAATCCCTGTGTAATAAACATTTTTTTCACCTGATGGAACTTGCCCTCACTTATAATAACCTGTGCTTTTTTAGGGTTATTGACCTCCGGAATAAGGGTTGCCGGCATACATTCTGTTCCGTCCTTAAAGGTAATCCCCTCTTTAAAATTTATCACCATATCCTGTGTTACCTCTCCGTCAACTTCAGCAACATATTTCTTGCTGATATGCTTTTTAGGTGAAAGCATACGGTGGGCAAATTCGCCGTCGTCGGTAATAATCAAAAGACCGGTTGTGTCCTTGTCCAGTCGTCCTGCCGGGAAAATCCCCTTTCGCCTAAGCTCCTTTGGCACAAGGTCAATTACAGTAGGCTCGTCCCTGTCGCTTGTGGCGGAAACATATCCCGAGGGCTTGTTCATAACAAGGTAAACATACTGTGAATATTCTATTTTTTCACCCTTTACGGCAATCTTGTCCTTGTCGGGGTCAATTTTTTGGTCAGGCTTTGTTACCAAAGCACCGTTCACCTCAACAAGCTTACTGCGAACAAGCTTTTGCACTTCTTTTCTTGTGCCAACATTTTGTGACACAAGGAATTTATCAATTCTCATATTGTTTTTATTATCCTCCGGCTCAACAGGTAATCTATGTATCAACACAAAGACTGAAATTTATCACCGTATATATTGGTACATTTGTGACAGGCTATCACCTTTCCCTTGTGGGTCAGCACAGAAACATACATTTCGTCCTCTGTTTCATAGACAAATCTCTTTGCCGTTGTACCCCTGTATTTGTCAAGGTCAAGTCCCATCTTTTTCTGGAGCTTATTGTAGTCCTCGTAAACCTTGTTAAACTCCTGTGGAATTTTCACGCTGTCAATGGTTACAAGTGTACCCTCTGCATTAAAGGTGCTTAAAAATTTTTGCTTGTCCCTGTCGGTGGCGAATTTCAGGGAATATTCCCCAACGCCCTTGCAAACAGCGGTTGATGAACCACCATCGCAAATAACATAGACAATTCCGCCAATTAACAGCAGGGCAAACACCAACAGGGTAATTAATCTTTCAGGCTTTTTAATCTTTGTTTTAATAGTCAGTACAAACATTTTATCAGTCCTTTCATACATATACATATGCAAAAGACTAATTTAAAATGTTTAATAAAAGGCTAAATCAAATATTTTTTTAAGTCAGGGACATTTTCGGCAAAAACCGATGCTCCCTCTTTTTCCATTGATTCCCTGTCGCCGTAACCGTAGGTAACACCCACAAAATCAACACCGCACAGCCTTGCGCCCCTTGCGTCAAAGTAGGTGTCCCCCACCATAGCGATTTTGTCGGAAAAATTTCCGCCCATACGGTCAACTGCATAGACTATTATGTCCTTCTTATCCTTTCGTTTTCCGTCAAGGGTTGAACCACAAACTGCGTCAATGTACGGTGACAAGCCTAAAATATCCACAATTTCACCGGCAAATTTTTCGTATTTTGAGGTCGCAACCACAATTTTTGCTCCGGTTTTTCTTATTTCACTTAAAACCTCTTCTATTTCCTCATAGGCTTTGTTTTTGAACTTGCCCTCTGTGTCGTAGTAACGGCGGTAAACCTCCACAGCCTCCAAAGCGTCCTCTCTGCCCAGGTTGCAGTGATTCATAAAGGTATCAATGAGGGGTGGACCTATATACAGCTTGTAGTCACTTGTATCAAAGCTTTGACAGCCAATCTCTTCAATAGTTTTTTCCAAGCTGTACCTTATACCCTCGGCGCTTTTGGAGAGAGTACCGTCTAAGTCGAAAAGAACATAATCATACCTTGCCAAGCTTCTCATCCGCCTTACTCTGGAATTTTTCTTTCTTAACTGACACCCTGTTGTGAACGCCCTGTGCAATAAGGCAAACATCATCATAAGCCTTTACATCAAACTTGAAATTTCTTCCGTCAGTTTCCACAAGGGTGCTTTCGACCCTGATTTTCGCTCCAATGGGAGATGGGCTGATGTGTTCAATATTTACAAGTGTGCCAACTGTGGTTATTTCCTCACTTAAAAGAGTATCGGCAATTTTAGTTGACGCCTCCTCCATAAGTGCAATAACTGTGGGTGTGGCAAGTACCCTAAGACAGCCTGAGCCAACATTCACAGCCAGCATATCCTCTGTAACTGTTCTTTCAATGATAAGATGTTCCATAATTCTCTGACCCTTTCTTCTTATATTTACATCTATCATACAATAAGGGAGAAAAATATTCAAGAAAAAATAATCCATCCCTTTTACAGGATGGATTCAAAGTATAGATAATATAAAATCACACTTACTTTACTTTAATACATATAAATCTGCCGAAACGTACACCGTCAGGGTTTTGCACAGGTTCTCTGAAAAACAAAGTATTGTTTATGGACCTGATTTCTCCAAAACCAAAACCGGACAAAATAGGATAACCATACGTATATCCAAAGCCCATTTTCATTAATTCTTTATGCAAATCATCCTTTGTCATATCAAACAGCATACTCGGTGTTCCGCCCCTGCTGTTCACCTGCACCATAGCAGGCATACCTGTTTCATGGTCTTTGTCAATAAGGCTAAAGCACACCTTACCTGATGCAAAAGCACCGCTTTCAATATAATAGGGATTGTTTTCAGGAATTTCATAGGTTTTACCCATCACCTTTACAATATCACTTAATGTACAAAGGGCATAGGTTTTGTCAAGACCAGTTCTTCTGTAAAGCACTTCGTCCTTTTCTCCGTCCAGTTTGCTGAAAATCACGCTCTGTCCGTTGTTAGCGCCATAAATATCCTTTACATTTGTAGCAAGGGTGTCCTTTTCCCCTGTATTCTTTGCCACTCTCTTCAACTTATTGTTCACATTAAGATAATACAAATAGTTTTTGCTCACCATCATTTTCTTAACCTTAAAGGACTTTGTTTTGCCTGTTTCAAGGTTATAAACCTTTTTATTACCGTAATAAATCTTACCGTCAAAAATATTGATTTCTCCGGTGGCTTTTTTAACAAGGGTAGTCACCTTGTTATTCCTCAACATTCTAACCTTGTATCCCTCTTGAAAAATCACACCCGAGCCGTAACCGCCGATAACCCGAACTCCATAATTTTTGCAATCATAAATAACAGTATCGTTCTTTCCCGATGTTTTTACAGCGTGTAAATTAAAATCACAGCCATTGTAATAAAGAGTATCCTTCCGTACATAGAATTTGCAAATATCCTCATCTTCTCTCCAGTTTACAATCTTCTTAATTTTTCCGTCCTTGCCTTTAAACATAATATCATATTGATGTGCGTAGAACAAACCCTTTGAGGTATTGTAAAAAGCCTCACTTGCAACATAGGTGTTAGGTTTTTTCTTAACAGACTTCCCCTGTGCTGTAGTGCAAGGAATGATAAATGCAGAAACCGCCATTAAAAGTGTAAGTGCTAAAGATAATAATTTTTTCATAAATATGCCCCCTTATTAGGAATTATTGATTAAATATTAATTGTATTCAAAAATAATAACATTCCACCGGAATCACCCCTATTTATATTGAATAAAACACCTTTCACTATATACAACAATGAAAACATAAAAATTGGGACAGAATTTTGAAAATTGTTTAAAATTTTATTATCTCCCAAAAACTAAATCGGTGAAATGTTGTGTATTGGAAAGTATTGTGTTATAATTAACCCGATTGTAAATAATAAACGCTTATTAAGGAGATATAAAAATGAAATTAGGTATTGTAGGCTTGCCTAATGTGGGCAAAAGTACACTTTTTAATGCTATTACAAACGCAGGGGCTCAAAGCGCCAACTATCCGTTTTGCACCATTGAGCCAAATGTTGGGGTGGTTGCTGTTCCCGACAAAAGGCTTGACAAGCTGGCTGAAATGTACGACCCGGACAAGTACACTCCTGCTACCATAGAATTTGTTGACATTGCAGGACTTGTAAAGGGTGCGTCAAAGGGCGAGGGTCTTGGAAACAAGTTCCTTTCCAACATTCGTGAATGTGACGCCATTGTTCATGTTGTAAGATGCTTTGAAAATGACGATATTATCCATGTTGAAGGCTCTGTTGACCCTGCAAGGGATATTGAAACCATTGACATTGAGCTGATTCTCTCTGATGTTGAAATGGTGACAAGAAAGCTGGACAGACTGAAAAAGGCGCTGAAGGGCGACAAAAGCCTACAGGCACAGATTGACTTCTTTGAGGGCGTTCTTGATGTTCTCAACGAGGGAAAATCTGCAAGAACTGTTGAAACAACAGAGGAGCAGGAGGAATGGCTTAAGGAGGTTGCTCTCCTTACCACAAAGCCGATTATCTACGCCGCAAATATGAGTGAGGATGACTTTACAGGCGGAATTGAAGATAACTCTATGCTACAAACTGTCAGGGAAATCGCCTCAAAGGAACACGCCGCTGTTCTGCCAATCTGCGCACAGATTGAGATGGATATTGTGGATATGGACAAGGAAGAAAAGGAGATGTTCCTCTCCGACTTAGGTCTTGAGGAAAGCGGTCTTGACAGACTTATCAAGGAATGTTACTCACTACTTGGGCTTATCTCCTACCTTACAGCCGGCAAGCCGGAGGTAAGAGCATGGACAATTAAAGAGGGCACAAAAGCTCCACAGGCGGCTGGTAAAATCCACACCGACTTTGAAAGAGGCTTTATCAGAGCCGAGGTAGTTGCCTATGAGGACCTTATTGCCAACGGTGGAATGACCGCCTGTAAGGAAAAGGGACTTGTACGCTCCGAGGGCAAGGAATATGTAATGAAAGACGGAGATGTTGTTCTCTTTAGATTTAATGTGTAATGGACAACTACTTTACAATCCGTGATGATGTACTGAAATTCGCCCTTGAAAATTACGGCACAGAGCCTGAATATCTGTGGGCAAAAACGCCAGACACCTGTGTTCTTCGTAACAATCCCAAGGGCAAGTGGTATGGCATAATTATGGATTTGCCAAGGGCAACCTTTGACTTAGGCGAGGGATATTTTGACGTAATTAATGTTAAAATCCGCCCTGAGCAAAGGGATATATTGTTAATGAAAGATGGATTTTTCCCGGCTTACCATATGAACAAAAAGCACTGGATAACAATCCTCCTTGACGGCACGGTTGACATTGACACAGTTACAGATTTACTGGACACAAGCTACGATTTAACAAGTTAAGACGATAAAAAAGACTGTATCGATTTTTGATACAGTCTTTTTTTTCGGCATAAATTTTTTAATTATTTACTTCTTCCCACGCATATTTTACCTCGGTGATTACATTTTGATATGCGCCATTTACTTCTTCAAAATGGTTTTCTCCACCGCTTCGTTTTAATTCATAACCCTTGTTATTTTGAATATCATATTTATATCTCATATTTGATTCATAGGATATGTATAAACAATTTTCATATTCCTGATATGCCCCCATAGAGCTACCGCCACTAACCTTGAATAATGTATCCTCATCACTTTGACTTAAATCTTTTTTATACAAGGTTGAAATTAAATAATCTGTATTAGTAAAGTAAAGAGTTTCACCCTTTTCATCAAAGCCAAAACTAATCGCAGAATTTTCTGTTACAAAATTATATCCCGAGCCATTCATATTTATTTTGCATACTCGACCCTTTCCTAAGGCAGAATTATCTACAAAATATATTTTGTTGTTTTTCACCATAAGTTCGGTGCATAATTCAACATTATTACTGTTACTGCTATCTTTTTCGAAATCACTATATAAACATTCTTTTTTACTACCATCAAGTTTTGCCTTATATATACCAATTCTGCTACTATCTACATTTCCGTTTTCTTCTTTTCCGTTATCAAAGTAATAAATATATTCATCATCGATGGTATATGCAGTTGCTACAATATCACCAACAAACTCAACGTCATTTCCGTCTAAGCTGATTCTTCCAAGTCTGTTAGCTACACTCTTAATTGACTGTGCATAATCAAATTTATTATCTACTACAAAATAAACATAATTACCGTCTGTCTGGAAGCTATCCATACAGTAAACATAGCTCGGCTGACTATTTCCCTCTGTTTCTGCAATCACATTATTGAATAGGGTATCAGAGCTAACCCATTCTTCCTCAATAAGTTCCTCGTCATTTAGTTTATACTTACTTAATGTTTTAGATTTTCCTACTGTATATATTGTATCATCTATAACTACACTATTACCATAGCTTATATTTAGGGTATTACTATCATCCAAATTTTTGACATTATCAAAAAGGGAAACTTTTTCATCATCAATACTAACCAACTGACCGCCAATTAGTAAATTTGCATCTCCATTCTGAATTATTAATTCTTTTCCATTTGATATTGTATTTGTATCACAACCAACAATAGAAACAGATAAAATTGCAATTAATAGTGATAAAAATAGCTTTTTCATTTTTTACCCCATTGTAATGTTTTTGAACTAATCTTTCCTTGTATATTCATCCTCACATAAAATTAAAGTATCACCATCAAGATAATACAAATCATTATCATTTAGAGCCTCTTCCTTAGTAGTTGCTTTCTCTATATGCTTATCTTTTCCGTAATCACCTGTAATAAGCAAACTTTCATCGGCTAAAATTCTATACTTTGTTAAGCCGTGCAAGTTTGAATATGGCAAATTATATGCACTTCCATCTTCGTTAAAATACTTCACATTGCTTTCATCTTCAATTTCTACCCAAGCACCAACAAATTCATTATTTTCTCCAGATTCATCACTGCAACCGGTAAATGTAACTGCAAAAGAAAATACAACTAAAAATGCAATAACTGTTAACACTATATTATGTAATTTAATACTTGCCCTTTTCATTGTTCTATACCCCACTTAAGTTATGAATAACAAATTATTTTAACATTTTGCAACAAACCAAAAGAGATCAGTCAAGTTCTGCATCGGTACAGTGTTCTTTTGTCCTCTCAATCAATTCTCCTAAACTGGACACACATAATCCAATGGAATAAAAAATGCCCATACCTATAAGAGCTATACCTATACCACCTAAAATCAAGGCATATGCCGGAATTTGTGTGAAAATAGTGTTTTCATAAATTGAGTGTTCTTGGAACATACCTGCAAATAACAAAAATACTCCTGCAATAACGGACAATTCTGAACCTATTGTTCCTATGACATCTCCACATAACTTTAAATTTTTACTTAAATGCCTATACATAAAAACACCCCTTATCGATATAAATACAACATATGTTGTATTTTGAGTTAATTATACATCATTCGTTGTATTATGTCAATAAGATATTTTAAATTTTTAACTATCGGGAGGACTGTTAATGCCATATTACAGACGACTGCGTGATTTGCGAGAGGATCACGATTTAACGCAAAATCAGCTTGTAGAAAAATTAGGAATGCACAAAACCACTTATACAAACTACGAACAGGGCAAGAGAGATTTACCGTTAGATTTTGCAATTAAACTTGCGAAATTTTATAACATTTCACTTGACTATATTGCAGGACTTACAAATGAATCCAGAAAACTATATTAAGGGTTATACGAATATGTATAGCTTTATTTTTTTGCATAAAGCACCCCACAGCTGATTTTTCAACTGTGGGGATTCTTTATTCTGTGTATAAAATTCTTAATCTTCTGTTTATGTAGATTATTAATAGAGCCAAAGTGGGAATATTTGTGGCTAACAACAATTTGCCAAACATTTTAAGCCGGGAGTCGGCAGAGGAATTTGTTTCTTCCATAATCTTATATGAACTGTCCAAAGCTTTTATAAAATCCTCTTTTGAATTTTCATCCTTGAATATATGCTTACTCTCCACACCGTTCTGTTCAACTACTACGGAATAGTTATTGCCGGTGTATTCCTCATCAAGGATACCGCCGAAAATATTACTGCAAAATATTGCAAGGATAGAAACCGCAAAGCAAATCAGGGGGAGTAACAAGCCTAAAAACTTTTTCTTACCCAAAAAAGCAAATTGCAGTACGGCAAAGGCAATAATAACAATTAATACGACTATTGTTTCCATTATATTTCATTTCCTCTCTTCCTTAATGTTATTATTTTATTATTTTTAGTATTATTTGTCAATATTTAAGGATTTATCCCACTATACGATAAAAAATGCCCTTCTCATAAGAGAAAGGCATAAAATATTAAATTATTTTCCAAACCCGGCCTTGTTCAGTGCTATTTTAAGGAGAGGTCCGGCTACTCCGGCGATTACGCACTTTATTGCGTCAAAGGGCATAAACGGTACTACACAGGCGGTTAGGGAAGCCTCTAAGCCGTAGCCTGTTATTGCCATAAACTGAATTGTGCCACAGGCGTAGCAGATAACAATTCCCAACGCACAACCCAAAGTGCTTACCACCATTTCAAGTACCTTGTTGTTAAAAGGAATACGGCTGATAAGACCTACAACTAAAACCACTATAAGGTAAGACCATATGTATCCCCCTGTGATTCCCGGATAGGCTGAAATGCCGTTTTGCGCTCCGCTGAACAATGGCAAAAATAAGCCAAGGATAAGATATACTGTAACTGAAATCAAACCCTTTACAGGACCAAGTACAACACCTGTAAAAATTACTCCCAAAATTCCCAGAGAAAACGGAACAGCGCCCATTGGAATTGCGATTACCGAACAGATACAGCAAACTGCGGCAAACAAGGCGCAAACCACCATATCAAAAATTTTACTTTTACTCATAAAAATACCCCCTGTAATTTATTACAAGGGGTATTATACTCTTTTATCGCCATATTGTCAACCTTTATATTTATTATGGTTAACAATTAGTTGCTACAAGATAACAATTAAAGAATTGTTCCTCCGCCGAGGACAATATCGCCGTCATAAAGCACAACTGCCTGACCCTTGCAAATCGCCCTTTGTGGTTCGTCAAAAACAACCTTAACCTTACCGTTCTCTAAAACTTCGGCAAATGCCGGTTGTTCCTTTTGGTTGTACCTTATCCTTGCCTTACACCTTACTTTGTCTGTGGGCTGTGGGATAGACAGCCAGTTAAAGTCGTCGGCATACAGCTCCTTGCTGAACAGTTCCTCATTAATGCATAGCACAACCTTGTTTTCTTCAAGGTTTTTCTCCTTAACATACATAGGGCAAGGCAGAGCCAGTCCAAGACCTTTCCTTTGACCTATTGTGTAGCGGATAATGCCCTTGTGAGTACCAAGCACATTACCCTTTTCATCCACAAAGTCGCCCTGCGGGTAGGTTTTGCCTGTGTATTCCTCAATAAATGAGGCATAGTCACCATTGGGAACAAAGCAAATGTCCTGACTGTCCTTTTTATTTGCATTGATAAAACCGTTTTCCTCTGCAATTCGCCTTGCGTCGGTTTTGTTCATTTCACCAAGTGGGAACTGAATATGGGCAAGCTGTTCCTGTGTTAGGTTGTAAAGCACATAGCTTTGGTCTTTTGTCAGGTCAACAGCCTTTTTCAGTATATATCTGTCGCCCTGCTTTTCAATTCGGGCATAGTGACCTGTGACAACATAGTCATAGTCAAGCTCCCTCATTCTCTGCATAAGCTTTTCAAACTTTAAATATCTGTTACACCTTATACAGGGGTTTGGAGTTCCGCCGTTTTCGTAGGTGGATATAAAGTCGTCAATTATTTTTTCCTTAAAATCCGCCTTAAAGTTAAAGACATAGTACATTGCACCAAGCTTGTAGCAAACACTGCGTGCGTCCTCTATATCCGAAAGTGAACAACAGGTTTTTTCGGTGTCAATGCCTATATCGTCGTTATCATACAGCTTCATTGTTACGCCAATGATGTGATAACCCTTTTCCTTCATAACAAAAGCTGCGACGCTGGAATCAACGCCGCCACTCATTGCAATTATTGCCTTTTTCATTTAACCAAGCCTTATCATTTCGTCAATGCACTTTTTTGCCGCAAGACGCTTTTCTTCGTCCATTGTAATTTCTTCTCCGAATGTACCCATTAAACAGCCGTACACATCCATAAGTGTAGTGCTTTTCATATTGGGGCAAATAAGGTCCATAGACATTGGGTAGAACTTTTTGTCAGGACAGGCGTACTGTAGCTCCTCGGCTATTGAAATTTCTGTACCGATAATGAACTCATCGTGACTGCTGTTTTTGGCATAGTCCATAATTCCCGAGGTTGAGCCAACATAGTCTGCGTGTTTTACCACGTCAGGCTGACACTCAGGGTGAACAAGCACCTGTGCGTTTGGGTGCTTTTCCATAGCCTCAAGGAGCTTTTTCTCGGAAATTTTTGCGTGGGTTGGGCAACCGCCCTGTAGGAGCTTAAACTCCTTTTCAGGCACCTGTTCTGCAACATAAGCACCGAGATTGCAGTCCGGGATAAAGAGAATCTTGTCCGACTCTATCTTCTTGCAAATTTTTACGGCAGAGGATGAAGTAACGCAAACATCACAAATAGTCTTTAGGTCGGCTGTGGTGTTAATATATGCCACAACTGTGTAGTCGGGATACTTATCCTTAACCATCTGTATAGCTTCCTTATCCATTTGCTCCGCCATAGGGCAACCGGCAACAGGGTTGCTAAGGAGAACTGTTTTTTCAGGTGCAAGGATTTTTACGGTTTCAGCCATAAAACGAACACCGCACATTAGGACAGTCTTTTGAGGAACATTTGCCGACTTAACCGCAAGGGCATAGCTGTCCCCTGTAAAGTCAGCAATTTCCTTGATTTCCTGTGCCATATAGGAATGGGCAAGGATGCAAACATCTTTTTCTTTTTTCAGCTTTAGAATTTCATTTTGAATATCTTTTATCATAAATTCAAATCCTATCGTTTTAATGTGGATTGATTATACCAAAATCAAATCCTCTTGTCAATTATTAAGTATTTCCTTATGGCTGTTTATTGCTGTTTATGGCTGTTTGTCAGCCATAAGTCTTACCATTACAGCCTTTTGAGCGTGTAGGCGGTTTTCTGCCTCTTCAAAAATTTCATCTGCGTGTTCCTCAAAAACATCAGCAGTAATTTCCTCGCCACGGTGAGCAGGCAGGCAGTGAAGAACCATACATTCAGCATTAGTCTTGCTCATAAGCTCCTTGTTAACCTGAATACCGGCAAATGCCTTTTCACGGACAGCCTTTTCTTCCTCCTGACCCATTGATGCCCATACATCGGTGTAGACAACATCTGCACCCTCAGCAGCCTTTAACGGGTCGGTAGTCAACTCAAACATACCCTCATACTGAGATGCAAAGTCAAGTATATTCTGTGGTGGCTCATAGCCCTTTGGACAGGCAATGGCAACGCTCATACCGCACTTTAGGCAGCCAACAATAATTGAGTTTGCCATATTGTTACCGTCACCGATAAATGCCATCTTAAGTCCCTTTAGCTTGCCCTTAAATTCACGAATTGTCATAAGGTCGGCAAGCACCTGACAGGGGTGGCAGTAGTCTGTAAGTCCGTTAATAACAGGAATAGAGCCGTATTCAGCCAAGGTTTCCACCTCAGACTGGTCAAAGGTACGAATCATAATTCCGTCAAGCATTCTTGAAAGCACCCTTGCTGTGTCCTCAACAGGCTCGCCTCTGCCGATTTGCAAATCGTTTGAGGACAGGAAAAGGGGATGTCCGCCAAGCTGATACATACCTGTTTCAAAGGAAACTCTTGTTCTTGTGGATGCCTTTTCAAAAATCATACCAAGGGTTTTGCCCTTTAGGTGATGATGTTCAATGCCGTGCTTTAGTTCGTACTTAAGCTGGTCTGCAAGATTAAGTATATCCTTAATTTCCTCCTGTGACAAGCTTTCAAGTGTTAGTAAATGTTTCATATTATTATCCCTCCATAACTTTCTTTAAGATAGATAGTGCTTCGTCAATTTCATCATATGTAATATTTAGTGGCGGTAACATTCTGAGAAGAGTCTTTGCTGTGATGATGAGAAGTCCCTTTTCGGTGCATTTTTTTGCAATGTCACCGGCATTTTCTTCAACCTCAATGCCAATCATAAGACCCTGCTGACGGACAGCCTTAACGCCCTTTATTTTAAGCAATTTTTCCTTAATATATTCTCCCTTTTTATTGACCTCGTCAATAAATTCAGGGTTGTTTACTGTGTCTAAAATATAGTTTGCACCGGCACATACAACAGGATTACTGCCAAAGGTTGTACCGTGGCTTGACGGCCCCATAACCTCACTTAGCTTTTCGCCTACCATACAAATGCCAATGGGAAGTCCTCCCCCAAGACCCTTTGCAGAGGTTACAATGTCGGGGGTTATTCCGCTGTGCATATATCCGTAAAGCTTACCTGTTCGGCAAACACCTGTCTGCACCTCGTCAACGATTAGGAGAATATCCCTTTCGTCACAGATTTTTCTGACCTCTTTCAGGTATTCAGGATTGAGTATGTTAACTCCGCCCTCACCCTGTACGGTTTCCAGCATAACGGCACAGGTTTTGTCTGTTATTTTGCTTAACATACTTTCAATGTCGTTAGCCTTTGCGTAGTCAAAGCCCTCAACAAACGGGAAAAAGTAGTTGTGAAAAACATCCTGTCCTGTTGCGGAAAGTGTTGCAATAGTTCTTCCGTGAAAGCTGTTTTCCAGCGTTACAATGCGGTTTCTGCCCGCTCCGTATTTGTCAAAGGAGTACTTCCTTGCCACCTTAATAGCACACTCGTTAGCCTCGGCGCCGCTGTTGCCGAAGAAAACCTTTGAAAGTCCTGTTGCCTTAGTCAGCTTCTCGGCAAGCTCGCCTGCAACCGGACTGTAATAGTAGTTGCTGATGTGCTGAATTTTTGACACCTGCTCGGTTACAGCCTTTACCCAACCGGGATTGCAGTAGCCAAGTGAGTTTACACCGATACCGGAAGAAACATCAATGTACTTTTTGTCGCTGTCATCGTAGGCATAAACACCGCTGCCGTGGGTAAGGCACACATCATACCTTGCGTATGTGTGCATTATATTTTCGTTATCAAGCTGTTTTATCTTTTCATTTTCCATTTCCAAATCTCCGTCAATCCGTTAATCAAAGGAGAATACATCTATATCCTCTCGTTTTGTAAAACCCATTGCTTTCCAAAAATTTTGACCTAAGTCATTGTTTTTGTAGCAAAAGATGTGGGTTTTTGCTATTCCGTTGCTCTTTATCCTTTTGTCAGCCTCTTTTGCAAGGCTACTGCCTATGCCCTGTCGCCTGTAATGGGGACTTACAGCCATATGGTGGATAAAGCCTCGTCTGCCATCGTGTCCTGCAAGGACTGTTGCAATAATTTTCCCGTCAACAATCCCAACCAAGGACATACCCTTGTTGTGTTCAAGGTATTTTTCTATATTTTCCCGACTGTCAGCACCTGACAATGCCCTCTTTGTGGTAATTTGCCAAAGGGCGAATATCTCGTCATAGTCCTTTATAGTCATTTCTCTAATAATCAAATTATCCATAGTATTCTCCGGCAAAATCAATAGAACATAGTTCCAATACCTTCGTCGGAGAAAAGCTCAATGAGTATTGAGTGTTCTATTCTACCGTCGATTATGTGGGCTCTTGAAACGCCCTGACGGACAGCCTCAACACAGCAGTCAATCTTTGGTATCATTCCACCACTGATTATGCCCTCTCTCTTAAGCTGAGCAACCTCGCTGACATTTACAACGGAGATAAGTGAGTCCTCGTCGTCCTTGTCCTGTAAAAGACCTCTTATATCTGTCATAAGAATCAGTTTTTTTGCCCCGATTTTTGCGGCTATGTATGCGGCGGCAATGTCGGCATTTATGTTGTAAACATTGCCCTTGTAGTCACCTGCAACAGTTGCAATAATAGGCACATAGCCGTTTTTTATCGCATCATTTACAATCTCGGGATTAACCTCTGTGATTTCCCCAACAAATCCAAGGTCGTCACCTGTGACAAGCTTTTGTGCCATAAGCATATTGCCGTCAAGACCGCAAAGTCCTATCGCCTTTCCTCCTGCATGGTTAAGGTGCTGTGTAAGGCTTTTGTTGACCTTACCCGCCAACACCTGCTGAACAATCTCCATTGTGTCGGCGTCTGTCACCCTCATTCCGTTGACGAACTTGCTTTCTATGCCAACTCTTTTCAGCATTGAGGAAATCTCCGGACCACCACCGTGCACCAGAACAACATTTACACCAACAAGCTGCATAAGCACAATGTCGCTCATTACAGCCGCCTTTAGTTCCTCATTAAGCATTGCGTTTCCGCCGTACTTTACAACAACGGTTTCACCTGCATACTTTTGAATATATGGCATAGCCTGGGTTAGCACCTTGGCTGTTAAATTACTGTCCATTTCTCCATCTTCTCCCTTTTATGGGTGGCGGATTTCTCCGTCTGCCCTTATATCATACAAAATCACTCCTGACTAAATCAGGTTCTGTAATCTCCGTTTATTTTAACATAATCATATGTCAGGTCGCAACCGTAAGATTCGGCTTCTGCATCTCCGTCACCAAGTTCAATATTGATTGTTATGGTATCTTCTAAAAGGATTTCCTTTGCCTTTTCTTCATCAAAGCCAACACCGGCACCGTTTTCGCAAACAAGGAGTTCTCCTGCTTCACTTACAAATGTAACCTTTACCTTTGTAATGTCAACATCCATTCCGCTGTATCCTATAGCGCATAGGATTCTTCCCCAGTTGGCGTCTGCACCAAACATAGCTGTCTTTACAAGTGATGAGCCGATAACTGTCTTTGCAATGCCCACAGCGTCCTTTTTGCTCTTTGCGCCCTTAACATTACAGATTAACAGCTTGCTTGCGCCCTCGCCGTCAGATGCAAGTTGCTTTGCAAGTGACTTACAAGCCTCTTTTAATGCAGTTACAAATGTTTTGTAGTCCTCATTCTTTTCGGTGATTTCCTTGTTCCCGGCAAGACCGCTTGCCATAATTGCAAGGGTGTCGTTGGTGGAGGTGTCACCGTCAACAGAAACCATATTAAAGCTGTCCTCAACAGCCTCTTTTAATGCTGACTCAAGCATTTCTGAGCTTATGGCGGCGTCGGTTGTAACAAAGGAAAGCATTGTACCCATATTGATGTGTATCATACCGCTTCCCTTTGCAATTCCGCCTATGGTAACTGTTTTTCCGTCCAAGGTAAGCTCCATAGCCGTTTCTTTCTTAACGGTATCCGTTGTCATAATAGCCTCGGCGCAGTCTGTACCGCCCTCTTTGCTCATTTCCTTTTTCATCAGATAGAGCCTTTGCTCAAAGGGTTCAAGTCGCATTGGCACACCGATAACACCTGTGGATGCAACAATAACATCACTGCTGTCAACACCAAGCACAGAGGCACAAAGCTTGGACATACCCTGTGCCACCTCTACTCCGTTTGCTGTACAGGTGTTAGCGTTTCCGCTGTTGGCAATGATAGCCTGTGCTTTACCGTTTCTAAGATTTTCCTGTGTAACGAGAATTGCGGCTGACTTTACAAGATTTTTTGTATAGACGGCGGCAGCATTGCAAAGTGTGTCGCACTTGACCATCATAACATCCTTCTTTTCGGTGTTGCCTGCTTTAATTCCTGCACAAATTCCGGCTCCTGTAAAGCCCTTTGGTGTTGTTACGGTTCCCTCAATAAACTTATAATCCATAACTATGCCTCTCTTTATATTAATTTTTTATCTCAAAATAAATTTACAATATAAAAATTAAAATGCCGGAGGAACAATTTCAAGTCCTGTCTTTTCGTCAAGACCGAAAATTATGTTCATATTTTGAATAGCCTGTCCTGCGGCACCCTTTACCATATTGTCAATGGCAGAAACAGCCACAAGTAGGTTTGCCCTTAAATCAAGGTGGAGGGAAATATCGCAGAAGTTGCTGTACTTAACATTGTGAATATCAGCAACCTGACCCTCGTCAAGAAGTCTGATAAAATATTCTCCCTTGTAAAAATCCTTGTAAACCTTTCTTAGTTCCTCCATTGTTACGCTTTTCTTTAGTGGTGCATAACAGGTAGCCAAAATGCCTCTGTTAACAGGCAAAAGGTGAGGAACGAATGTGATAGTCACCTTTTCATCTGCAAAGGAAGAAAGTGTTTGCTCGATTTCGGGAGTGTGGCGGTGGGAAGCCACCTTGTATGGGTGAAAGCCTTCGTTAAGTTCGGGGTAGTGATTTCCCTGAGAAAGTCCTCTACCGGCTCCTGTTACACCGCTTTTGCAGTCGCAGATAATGCCCTTTGTGTCGATTATTCCCGCATTAAGTGCCGGTACAAGGGCAAGGGGCGAACAGGTGGTGTAGCAACCCGGATTTGCAATAATTTTTGCACCCTTGATTTTGTCACGGTAAAACTCCGGCAAGCCGTAAACAGCCATTTCGTGAAGCTCCTTGTGGATGTATTCACCGTTGTACCACTCTTTGTACTCCTCTTCACTTTTCAGTCTGAAATCAGCACCCAGGTCGATAAACACTTTTCCGCTGTCGTAACACTTTTTGGCAAGTTCCTGGCTTAACCCGTGGGGCAGTGCGGCAAAGACAACATCTGACTTCTGTACAACCTCATCTGCATTTTCGCAAACCATATCGTTAATATTTAGATAGCTTTTATATACATCACTTAACTTTTGACCCTCAAAGCTGACGGAGCTGATTGCAGTAACCTCCGCCTGTGGGTGAGTAGTGATAAGCCTTACAAGCTCTGCTCCCGCATAGCCTGTTGCACCTATTATTCCAACCTTAATCATATTTATTTATCCCTCTATTTTCTTAAGCATTTCCTCTGCCTGAGCCAAAACATTTTTTGGAGCAGGACCGCCAAAGGATGTTCTGTCGGCTACGCACTTTTCAAGGTTAATAGCCTCATACACACCCTCATCAAATGTTGGGTGAACATTCTTGTATTCCTCCAAAGGCAGGTTTTCCAGGTCTGTGCCAAGGTCAATGCACCTTGCAACCAAAGCACCTGTTGCCTTGTAGGCATCACGGAAAGGCACACCCTTTTTGGTAAGGTAGTCTGCGCAGTCCGTTGCATTGATAAATCCACCTGCGGCGGCGTTTCTCATTCTATCCTTTAGTACTGTCATAGTGTCAAGCATAGGAGTAAAGGAGATAAGGCACATCTTTACAGAATCAACTGCGTCAAAAATTGCCTCCTTGTCCTCCTGCATATCCTTGTTGTATGCAAGGGCTATGCCCTTCATAGCGGTTAATAGGCTCATTGTGTCGCCAAATACTCTACCGCTTTTGCCCCTGACAAGCTCTGCAATGTCGGGATTCTTCTTCTGTGGCATAATTGATGAGCCTGTGGAAAATGCGTCGTCAAGCTCCACAAACTTAAATTCCCAACTGCACCACATAATCATTTCTTCTGAAAATCTTGAAAGATGCACCATAATTATTGACAAGTCACTTGCTATTTCAAGGCAGTAATCCCTGTCAGAAACGCCGTCAAGGGAGTTGTTTGTTGGGGAGTCAAATCCAAGTAAAGAAGATGTCATATGCCTGTCGATTGGATATGTAGTTCCCGCAAGGGCGCAACTGCCCAGCGGGTTAACATTCATTCTCTTTTTGCAGTCCTTAAGCCTTGACAAATCCCTAAGGAACATTTCACCGTAAGCCAAAAGGTGATGCCCAAAGGTTATAGGCTGGGCTCTTTGAAGGTGGGTGTAGCCGGGCATTACTGTGTCGTAGTACTCCTTAGCCTTTGATGCAATTACCTTGATTAAGTCCTCAAGGAGGGTGATTATCTCCTCAACCTCTTTTCTGAGATACAGCTTAATATCAACAGCCACCTGGTCGTTACGGCTTCTTGCGGTGTGGAGTCTTTTTCCGTCATCACCTATTCTTCTTGTTAGCTCGCCCTCAATAAATGTGTGAATATCCTCACACTCCATATCGAACTGTAACTCACCGCTTAATAGGTCGTCCAGGATTCCCTTAAGACCGTTAATGATGTTCTGTGATTCCTCTTTTTTTATAATGCCTGTTTCGCCAAGCATTGTTGCGTGGGCTATTGAGCCCTCAATATCCTCCCTAAACATTCTTGAGTCAAAGGAGATTGAGGAATTAAAATCGTTGGTTGTTTTTGAAAGAGATTTCTTAAATCTTCCCTGCCATAACTGCATTGTTTACACCTCATAATTTAGCAAAAAATATAAAAATTACCGAAAATTTATCGTGCTAAGTCGCAATAAATTTCTTCTTAAAAAACGACATAAAGCCCGCAAGCATCCTGCGGACTTTAATATCTCATACAAATACAAAATCAAATCAATTATTTGATAAGACCCTTCTTGGCACGAACCTTGATTGGCAGACCGAACAGATTGATAAATCCTGCGCTGTCGTTCTGGTCGTAAACCTCGTCTTCATCAAATGTAGCAATATCCTCGTCGTACAGTGAATATGGAGAAGTAACACCTGCGTCAATAATGTTACCCTTGTAAAGCTTGAGCTTAACATCACCTGTAACAACTGTGTTAACCTGGTCAACAAATGCTGAAAGTGCTTCCCTAAGAGGTGTGTACCACTGACCGTAATATACAAGCTCTGCAAAACGGTTGGAAACAAGCTCCATATAGTGGAATGTATCCCTGTCAAGTGTAAGCTCTTCAAGCTTTTTGTGTGCGTAATAAAGGATAGTACCGCCCGGTGTTTCATAAACACCACGGCTCTTCATACCTACAAGTCTGTTTTCGATCATATCTGTAATGCCGATACCGTTAGCACCGCCGATTTCATTAAGCTTTGTAACGATTTCAACGCCGTCCATCTCAACGCCGTCTATGGAAGTTGGAATACCCTTTTCAAAGTGTACTGTTACATATGTAGCCTTGTCAGGAGCCTGTTCAGGAGAAACTCCCATTTCAAGGAAGTTAGGGTCGTCATACTTTGGCTCGTTTGCAGGGTCTTCAAGGTCAAGTCCCTCGTGGCTAAGGTGCCAAAGGTTCTTATCCTTTGAGTAGTTTGTTTCTCTGTTAATCTTTAGCGGAATACCCATCTTCTCTGCGTATTCAATCTCGTCCTCACGTGACTTGAACTCCCAAGTTCTCCAAGGAGCAATAATCTTCATATCAGGTGCATATGCTTTGATAGCAAGCTCAAAACGAACCTGGTCGTTACCCTTACCTGTGCAACCGTGGCAAATAGCGTCAGCACCCTCTGCCTTTGCAATTTCAACAAGTCTTTTTGCAATGATAGGACGAGCAAAGGATGTACCAAGGAGGTACTTGCCCTCGTAAACTGCGTCAGCCTTAATTGTTGGGAAAACGTAATCTTCAATAAATTCTTTTGTCAAATCTTCAATGTAAAGCTTGCTTGCACCTGTCTTAATAGCCTTTTCTTCAAGACCCTCAAGCTCTGTACCCTGACCAACATTACCTGAAACAGCGATAACCTCGCAGTTATTGTAATTTTCCTTTAACCAAGGGATAATAATTGATGTGTCAAGTCCGCCGGAATAAGCCAGCACAACTTTTTTAATACTTGTATCTGCCATTGTTCTATTTCCTTTCCGAATTCAAATGTTTAGTTTTTTATCATAGTTACATTATACACCAATTATGCAAAAAATCAAGGTTTATTTGCATAAATATTCAAATATTCGTGATTTTGTAATGTTTCAACAATTACAGTGGAAATAAATTCTAATTTTATGACAAATCAATGCAAGTTCTATGTTGTACAGTGCATAACATAAGCTGTTTTTCAGTCCAAACGGCAAAATTCGGCCTTGAATATATGCATAGCGGTTGTATAAATATTCATTTATTATGTATTATATTCATTTTCTTGAAAATATATAGTATAATGTGATATATTAGAAGTATCAGAATAACTACGAACTTTTTACGAAAGGAACATAAGCTATGAATAATTTTAAGGAAATCAAACCTGAGGAACTAAAGGAAAACCCGTTTCAGCTTATCGGCAAGGACTGGGGACTTGTCACAGTCAATGCAGAGGACAAGGTGAATATGATGACAATTTCCTGGGGCGGTGTTGGAATTATGTGGAACAAGCCTGTTGCCTACACATTTATCCGCCCTCAAAGGTACACCTTTGACTTTATTGAAAAGGGAGAATACTTTGCAATATCTTTCCTGCCTGAGGGTTACAAGGAACAGCTTTCATTCTGCGGTACTAAAAGCGGAAGAGATTTTGACAAAGTAAAAGAAACAGGACTAACACCTGTCTGTGACGAAAAAGCACCTTATTTTGCCGAAAGCAAGGTTGTTGTTATCTGCCGAAAGATGTACGCACAAAGCCTTAACAGCGAAAGCGTTGTTGACAAAAGTGTATTCTCAAGCTATGCCCCTGACGGCAGTGACTTCCACAAAATGTATATTTCAGAGATTGAAAAGGTGCTTGTAAAGGAATAACAATAAAAAAATTCAACCAAAAAGGCTGTTTGCTTTCCCCATACTTTGGGTTCAGCAAACAGCCTTTAATTTATGAATTATTCTCCAAAAGCCTCTAACTCCTGCTGAGGAGTGTCAATCTTCTTGTTGTTTTTGTCAAAGTAGTCATATGCAACGGCATTACCCTCGCTGTTGTAGGTTGTTTGGTAGTAGTAGGCAACTTCTCCGTTTTCGTAAACTGTGCGAATATCATAGGAGGGAGTTCCGTCACTTCGGTAGGAATAAACAGTTTGCGATGTCATTTCATCGTTGCTGTCATATACGGTGTTATCCTTGATGTAACTTAAACCGTCAATCTCCACATATGTTGTTACATCATAGGAAACAAGGGCATTTTCGCTGTCGTAGGTTTCGCTTCTCACCTGGTCGCCGTTGTCGTCATACTCCAAGGTTGTGGTTGAAACAAGGTTTTCACGCCTGACATCACCTGCATAGCTAATTATCCTTGTGTTCTGATTTTTTTCATCGTATTCCCTAACCTCGGTATAGTCCAGTATGTCGCCCTCGTAATGCACCTGCTTAATTGTATTGTGGTTCTCATCATACTCGTAGTTGTCACCGCTGATAATAGTGCCGTCATCCTCACATTCATATGACTGAAGCGGATAAACATGTTCCCTGTCGCTGTCTGCATAAACCTCATACAGGTTTGACTCGTCTAACAGAGCCGGGTCAACCTTTCCGTTTTCGCCGGGATAACCCAAGGTTGTGGATGGAACTGTGGAAACTTCCACTTGGTTATTCTCGTTATTATCACAGCCTGTCAGCATAAAGACAGTGAGCAGACTTAAAATACACATTACTGAAAAAACTTTTTTCATAGGTTGCACCTCATTTCTCCTACATTCTAACACGAACAGTAATATTTTGCAACGGTGTTTATCCTCTATATTCGTGAACATTGTATGAAAAATGGCGGTCTTTCGACCGCCTATAATAATTCGGTTGTTATCAAAAACTACCTCACAGTAACATATCTGTACTGAGATTTACTTCTGCCCATATCATCCTTTACTGTGTATTCAAGGAGATATTCACCGCTTTTTTGGGTGTTTACATTTCCCTTAATCTTGATTTTGTCGGTAATCACACTTCCGCTTGTATCCCTTGCGGAAACATCTGCCATTTTGTCAAATTTATCACCTAAATTGATAGTGACATTTACCACACCGTCAAAGTTTGGCGATTTTTTGTAATATGGGTTTTTCTTATCGTCGTCGGTAGGGTCCCAGCCTGTACTTTTGCCTGTGTTAATCTTCATAGCCGGTGGAGTACCCAAAGGTCCGTCCTTTTTGTCCTCAAAAACCCTGACAGTTGTACCCTCAGGGCAATTATCATAAATCCACTTTGCGTCAGCCACAGCCAAACGTACACAGCCCATTGAAATGCTTGTGCCAAGACCGTTGTAGTCCTTTACTTCAACAGAATTTGGCTTACTCATCTGTTCATATGGAACAGAGTGGAAAAGAATTTCTCCGTTAAAGGCTGTTACAT
This sequence comes from Ruminococcus sp., assembly GCA_051880975.1. Lineage (GTDB taxonomy): Bacteria > Bacillota > Clostridia > Oscillospirales > Acutalibacteraceae > Ruminococcoides. The sequence continues at coordinate 8,154 of JBJEOZ010000015.1, read as the reverse complement.
ACTGACCGTAAACATTGCCGAAAAGGGGATGCCAACGGCCTTTCACCGACACACTAAAGGTACCTGTGGGTGTTTTGTCCCCGTCACCACAGGAGCAAATCATCGCCCTGACAGGAACGGTATATTTGCCCTTTTTATCATAGGTGTAAACCGTTACGCAGTTTTTAAGACGATTAACATCAATATAGTAAAGATTTCTGCCACTGCCGTCTTTTTTATTTTTATTTACAACATTTTTATTGGCGGTATAAGCTGTTGAAAAAGTTTTTTTGCTTTTTTCCTTATTCCCTTTCACAGTAACATCAAGACTTGAACTGTAATATCCTGCTGTGGCTGTAATCTTCGCCTTTCCCTTTTTAAGGGCAACAATATTTCCGTCAGGGTCAATATGGGCCACCTTGCTGTCACTGCTTTCCCAGCTAATGGAATCGAAAGCGTTTTCAGTATCGGATGTAACCTTAACATTGTGCCTGTCACCCACAGTCATTTTCAGTTTTTTATCATCGATTGAAAATACTGCGGTATTTACATTTTGTTGGGATAATACAGCTGTCTGCTGATTTTGCTCCTCGCCCTTTAAGGAGTCGCCGTAGAAGATATACAACGCACCTCCCGCAGACAGAGCTAATAAAAGAATAAAGAAAACTGCAAGAACTGCTTGTCCGCCTTTTTTGCCGAAATTTGCTCTTACATATCTTTTCATAAATAACCTCTCTTTGTTCTGTTATCATACATCATTTTTTGATTTCTGTAAACACTTTTATAGCATTTGTAATTTTTACAAACTGTGATATAATACTTTTATTATATTAACGGAAGGTGAAAAAATGGGAAGTGCCATAGGCCACTTTAGAACGATTACAAAACACCGCCACAAGGTGATTTACAACTGCCTTCGTGCGGGAATTTTTTGGCAGGGGTTAAGACACGATTTGTCAAAATACAGCCCCACTGAATTTATCCCCGGAGCAAAATTCTACAGTGGCACAAGGAGTCCCAACGAACTTGAAAGGCAGGAACACGGCTATTCCCTTGCTTGGATGCACCACAAAGGTCGGAACCGACACCACTACGAATACTGGACTGACATTGACATAAAAACCAAAAAGGTGATGCCTGTTAAAATGCCAACAAGGTTTTTGGCTGAAATGTTTTGCGACAGAGTTGCCGCCAGCAAAATTTACAACGGTAAAAATTACACAGACCACCACCCGCTGGATTATTTTTTGAACGGCAAGGCAAGGTACCATATGCACCCCGAAACCGCCGATGAGCTGGAAAAAATGCTAAGAATGCTTGCAGAAAAAGGAGAAAAAGAAACCTTTGCCTATGTAAAAAGGATGGTAAAAAATGATAAATAAACTTTTCATTTCAATGACAGATTACTTTAAGGGTGACCAAAAGAGGATTAATCACTTTGTCAAGGTACATTCCTTTGCAAAGCTGATTGGCGAAATGGAAAATATTGACGAAAAGAGTCTTTTTATCCTTGAATGTGCCTCACTCACCCACGACATCGGAATTAAAAAAGGCGAGGAACTGTATAATCGCAACGATGGGAAAATTCAGGAACAGCTTGGCCCCAAGGAGGCTGAAAAATTGATGAAAAAACTTGATTTTCAGCAGGATGTAATTGACAGGGTAATGTTCCTTATTGCAAACCACCACACCTACAAAAGCATTGAAAGTATCGACCTGCAAATTCTTGTTGAGGCTGATTTTCTTGTAAACACCTGTGAGGACAACCTCAGCAGGGAAACAGCCGTTAAGCTGGGAGAAAAAGTATTTAAAACCAACACAGGTAAACAACTTTTGAAAAATTTGTTTTAGAGGAAAAAATCAGGCAATCCACATGGACTGCCTGATTTTCTTTTGCTGTCTATTAGTTTTCTCTACCCCTCGTCATAGGTAATTTTTACACTTTTATAAGGGGTTTTTATTCTTACCTTTCGTTTGTAGGCAGGTTTTGCTTTAAGCATTTTATAAACCTCAGCACCTACATATCCTAAAAAAACAAATAAACAAAGATTTAAAATCATATCTGACACCATCCGTTAATTAATTATCGTGACATAATAATAACATTTCAGGTGTCCTATAAACGGTACTTATCTTTCGATTTTCAAAACATTCATCAAAAATTACACATCACAGTGATACAGCCTTGCAACTGACGCCACATTGTTTGCGTATTCCTCTGCAACCCACTGGGGTGAAACCACCTTAACGCTGTTGCCAAAGCCAAAAAGCCAGCCGTAAAACTGGGGGCTGAGGTTAACCTTGGTGGTTACAAAAAAGCTGTCGTCATTTGCCTTGGTGATGAAAACATCCTTTCCCAGTCTGTCTACAACAGGCCCAATAAGGTCGTTGCTGAACATAAGGGTGATTTCCACCTCTTCTCCGCCGAACATTCCGAAAACTCTCCGTGAATATGTTGCAATGTTGAATTTTCTGAACACATCCTGTCCGGCACGCTTGTCCTTTGTAATGGTGATTTTCTCCATTTTGTCAACACGGTAATGCTTGATTTTCTCCTCAGTTTCGTCATAGGCAATCAAATAGTAATTTTCATCATCCCAAGTCAGCGCCCAAGGTGAGGTTTTATAAATTTTTCCGTTTCGGCGTTTCTTTTTTATTACCTTTTCCCCTCCGCCAAAATTTAGTATCCATTGATTATAGGAAAATGTTATCTGCTTACCCTCATCAATAGCACTGTATATTTTGTCGGTGTTGTAATAAATTTTTTCGTTCATAGTCTTAATGCGGTTGCTTACAACCACCTGACGCTGTAACTGCTTTCCCTCGTATTGAGATGCAAGGTTTTCCACCTTTTTTATCAGCTCAAGACTCTTTTTCTCTGTAATAAACTTACTGCTTTGCACAGCGTCCACCAAAAGCTTTAGCTCCGGAAGTTCAAAATCCCTTGACAAAAGCTTGTAGGTTACGGTTTTGCTTTTGCACTTTTCAATATCCATACCAAAATCCTGCAAGGTCTTAATATCGGTATAAATAGACTTTCTCTCGGCTTCAATTCCGTTTTGTTCAAGGTAATCTATAATATCATTTACGGTAATTCCGTGGTTTTCGTCTGTTTTCTCGTAAAACATCCTTTGAACATACAGCAGTTTTTGCTTATGGTTAGTTTTTTTAGGCATAATAAATCCTCCTATGCGAAGTTTTGTGAAAGTGCAACCATAAGGGGCATGGTAATGATAGAGAATAGTGTTGTTGTGGAAACAAGGCTGACGGACAAGGTGACATCCCTGTCAAACTTTGTGGCAAACATAGTGGTTGTGGCGGCTGATGGTGCAGAGGTTGCAATAACCGAGGCAACAAGCATACTTCCCCTCATTCCGCACAAATACATCAAGAATAGAGATAATGCAGGAATTATCAGCAATCTTAACCCAATGGACAGATAACTCCTTTTGTCGCTAAACGCCTTTGCGAAGTTCACTCCGGCAAGCTGACAACCGATAATAATCATAGGTACTGGTGTGTTTAGAGATGCAAGGTAATTCATTGGTGAAGAAATAATCTCCGGCAATGTGATATTCATTACCCAAAGGAAAATAGCAATTACCACACCGATAACCCCGGGATTAGCAATGAGCTTTTTAACGCTTAAATCCTTTTTGTCGCCACTCATTGTAACAAGTCCGTGAGTCCACACAACAAGGTTGAAGATACCAACATAAATTGCACCGTAAAAAACTCCGTCACTACCGAGAATTGCCTGTTGCAACGGCAGACTCATAAATCCGCAGTTGGAATAAATAGTTGCCACCCTGAAAACAGCCCTTCTGGACATATCCTTGTCCCTAAAAACAAGATTCGCAATCACTATACTTCCTATGTAAATGCACACAACAGCTACGGTCATAATGAGCAAATTCATAAGCATTTCGCTGTTAAATTTGCAGTTTTGGAATGATGAAATAATTATGCAGGGAGTTGCAATGTAAAGGACAAGGTTAGTCATACCCTTTACCGCATTATCACTGATTAACTTCGCCTTTTTTGAGGCAAAGCCTGCCCCGATAAGTATGAACAGGATAACCACCTGCTGACCCACAGTTAAGAAGTTAGATAACATCACAGCACCTCCAATGAGGCAAAAAACATCTCGTATGCATCATCCCAACCGTCAATGGCACAAACACCGCCACCGTTAACAGAACGGAGTTTGCTGTCGTTCATAACCTGACCGCAGGCAAAAAGCTCGCCAAGGTAAATCTCGTACCCCAGTGACTGACAGGTGTCGCAAAAAGCCTTCATAGGGTCTTTGTCTTGCCTTGTTTTCAGTAGTTTTTCTCTCAATTCTTCATTTTGCTTTGCATCCTCAAGGAGCTTACTTAATTTTTCTTCCACTATTCTCATCCCTTTTCCATAATAATACCACAATCACTGTACCATAAACAGGACTTATATATTTTCTGTTTTCTATTTAAGCTCTATTATATCCTCGCAAAAAACAAAGTCAACAATAAAACAAGTTTAACTGCCAAATTAAGGCTATTTTTTTGTTGTAATTGCATAATATATTTTGATTAATCTGTGCAAGATGATAATTTTTTCGGCGAAAAAGAGGAAAAATAGGGCTTATTTTTTGTCACTTTGACTAACCCCATTTTTTTACAAAGTAACAAATATGTGTATTCTTCCGAATTTTTCTATAATAAATTGACTTAGGTTATCAAAAAACTTATAATTCTATGTAGGGCAGAGAACTGCCGTAATTTTTGAAAGAAGGTTTTTTCTAATGGCAACTACTAAAAAAGAGACAGCCGCAAAGAAAACAGAAACAAAGACAACTGCGGCAAAAGCAACCGAAGCAAAGGCAGCTACTGCTACTACTAAGGAAGAAGCTGCTCCTGCAAAGAAGACAACAAAGGCAGCAGAAAAGAAAACTACTGCTAAGAAGACAACATCTAAGACTCCTGTAAAGAAGACTACAACTAAAAAGACTCCTTCCAAGAAGGCTGTTAAGGCTCCAAAGGTTAATGTATTTGTTGAGTACAACGGCGTTCAGGTTTCTCTTGAAGAAGTTATCAACAATGTTAAAATCGTTAACGGTAAGGATGCACAGGAATATACAATTTATCTTAAGCCACAGGATCAGAAGGCATACTTCACTGCTGACGGCGAAGAAAAAGAAATGGATGTATTCTTCTGCTAATTTCTTGCAGAGGCAAAATTCAATTACTATTAAATCCATCTGTTAACTCAGGTGGATTTTTTATTTAACTTGCTTATAAAAAGGAGGAAATTTTTATGACAATAGGAAATAAACTAAAGGAAGAATTAAAGCCTTTTAATTTTCTTGTTTTACTGTTGGCAGGAATAATAAACTCCATTGGTGTAACCTTGTTTTTAGCTCCTGTTCATCTCTACGACAGCGGTTTTTCGGGAACTTCAATGCTGCTTTGGCAAATCACACCTCCACAGTTTTCCCTTTCCTTTTTCCTTTTGGTGCTTAATATTCCCCTGTTCATATACGGAGCCAAAAAGCAGGGTTTGGTGTTTTCCATTTACTCAATATTTGCCGTCACAGTTTACTCCGTATCATCATATGTGATTACATATGTGTTGCCCATTGATGTAAGCACCTCCTCCCCCTTTGCCGGAGATGACCTTTTGCTGTGTGCAATTTTCGGCGGACTGATTTCGGGTGTGGGCAGTGGACTCACCATAAGGTTTGGCGGTGCAATAGACGGAGTGGAGGTTATGGCTGTAATTTTTGCAAAGAAGTTAGGCCTTACCGTTGGCAACTTTGTGATGATTTACAATGTTATCCTGTACATTACAACAGGTGCAATACTTCAAAGCTACATTCTGCCTCTGTACTCCATACTGACCTATTGTGCGGCAATTAAAACAGTTGACTTTATTGTAGAGGGCTTTGACAAGGCAAAGTCAGCAATGATTATCACAACCAAGGAAGACGAGATAAGCAAGGTTTTGTCACAAGCCTTCGGTCACGGAATAACCCACATCAAATCTACAGGCTACTATGCCGGAAAAGAACAGACAATGATTTACTTTGTTGTGAACCGTTTTCAAATTGCAAAGCTTAAATCTATTGTTAAGAAAATCGACGAAAATGCTTTTGTTACCATAACCGACGTTTCGGATGTTATGGGCAGTAGTCTAAAGGGCAGTAATAAAAGCGAATAGCAGTCTTAAGGAAACACTGAACAAATCACTTTACACATCTTGTTTGCATATTTCACCCTGCACTTTTGTGCAGGGATTTTTTATAAAATGATATTTTTTATTTTTGAGGGAATATTTAAAATAGATTTAATTGACATTTTTGTTGTGTTAGGTGTAAAATAATCTTTAGGGTTTGACAGACAAAACCCCCGCCAATTTGGCAATATTTTTGTAATCGAGGTGAAATCATTGGATGCCGGAGGCAATTTAGGCTCTGTTCCCGGAGAAAGTATGGGAGAAATCGGTGAAAATAGTGTATCCACTGATTTCTATTTTGACAAACTAAAGGTTTTTATCCTTTAGTCCTTTAATACACCCTCATCTTATCCGGGGATAATCTTCTGCCAAATACTATGTTTGGCAACAAAAAATAAAGAAAGGAAGACTCCCCGTGGAAACAAATGTTATTTCTCTTCAAGAGACTATAAAAAATCTTTTGAAAAATAAGAAGTATGCTACTTTGCGTGACATACTCACCACAATGAATCCTGTGGATATTGCTGCAATTTTTGAAGAAATCCAAAACGAAAAAATGCCTGTACTTTACAGACTTCTCCCCAAGGACACCGCTGCCGACGCCTTTGTTGAAATGGATGAAGAAACACAGGAATTTCTCATCCACTCCCTAAGCGACACCGAGCTTAAGGAAGTTTTGGACGATATGTTCCTTGACGATGTTGTTGATATGATTGAAGAAATGCCTGCCAATGTGGTAAAGCGTATTCTTCGCCAAAGCACACCTGAGGACAGAAAGCAAATTAATATGTTGCTGAAATTTCCGGAGGATTCAGCCGGTTCAATTATGACAACCGAGCTTGTTATTCTTCGACCCGATATGACAGCCGAAGAGGCAATCAAGCGAATCAGACGAACAGGCGTTGACAAAGAAACTATTTACACCTGCTATGTTGCCGACAATCTGAGCAAGCTTAGAGGTATAATCACCATCAAGGATTTGCTCCTTGCCGAGGACGACACCAAGGTGTGCGATATGATGGACACCAATGTAATCTCCGTAACCACCCTGACCGACCAGGAAGAGGTTGCCGAAATTATTAAAAAGTACGACTTCCTGGCACTTCCTGTTGTTGATAAAGAAAACCGACTTGTTGGTATTGTTACAATCGACGACGCTGTTGATGTTATGCAGGAGGAGGCAACTGAGGATATTCAGAAGATGGCGGCTATCACACCAAATACCGACACTCCTTACCTAAAAATCGGTATTTTTGATACATGGAAAAGCCGTATTCCTTGGCTTTTGCTACTTATGATTTCCGCAACCTTTACCGGAATGATAATCAGTTCCTTTGAAAGTGCTTTGGCATCCTCTGTGGTGCTGACAGCATTTATACCTATGCTGATGGACACAGGCGGTAACACAGGCAGTCAGTCCTCAGTTACAGTTATCCGTGCTTTGTCCCTTAACGAAATTCAGTTTAAGGATATTCTAAAGGTAATATGGAAAGAAATCCGTGTTGCCTGCCTTTGCGGTGTTGCACTTTCCGCTGTGGCTTTCATTAAAATTATGCTTGTTGACAGACTTCTTTTGGGAAATGTAGCTGTTACCGTTCCTGTTGCAATAATTGTTTGCCTAACCCTTGCAATAACCGTTGTTGTAGCAAAGATAATCGGCTGTTGCTTGCCTATGTTTGCAAACAAATTGGGCTTTGACCCGGCGGTAATGGCGTCACCCTTCATTACAACCATTGTTGACGCAGTAAGCCTTGCAGTTTACTTTATGATTGCGACAAATATTTTAGGGTTGTAGTCAAAGGACGAAAAAAATTATGGCACCGCTGACTGCGGTGCCATTTTGATTGGTTTTGATTTAGAATAATTTTGACAAAAGAAAAATGACCACCCTATTGGATGGACACTTCTAAATGTTGGCATCTTCCTATTTTCCCGGGCCGTCACCAGCCAAGTATCTTCGGC
>JBJEOZ010000014.1:0-2326 GCA_051880975.1 Ruminococcus sp. | reverse complement strand
ACTGACCCATTTTTCATAGGTTTTGTCCAAATCTGTTGTTAAAAATTTGTACCAAACATCATCGGATTTTACTTTCATAACAGAAAAGACGGAGTACAAAAATACTCCATCTTTCGTTTCAAGTACAACTGTCGGATGCTCTGTAAAGTATGAATAATCGGTATAGTTGCAGAGGTCTGCAAACATTGTGCCGTTGTTCATATGGTGTCCGTAAATTATGAGATTGGTACTGTCGGCTGAACACCTTGCATCAAGAAACGGAGTACCACTATAGCTATACTCTCCGTAAAAGTTCCTGTTCAGATACTTCTGCGGATTGCTTGGTGTGTGCATAACAGGATAGTTTATGTTTGTTCCTGCTATACTTATCCAGCCAAAGCATTCGGAATTCATCGCAATTAATTCTGATATTGAATGAGGTTCGTAGCATGTTCTGTAATACAGAGGTTGTTCAGCCTGAACTTCATTATCAAAATCGCTGACTTTTAACAGATTTGGTTTCTTTATCGTTTCTGTTTCAGTATCTGTATTCGTTGTTTCTTCAGCAATGATTTCTGCAAGCTGTCTGAATTCTTCTTTTTCCTTGTTTTCGGTGTACATCCGTGAAAATATTGAAATCAGACAGGCAATTATGATTACAGAAAATATGCCTATCACAATTCCCATTTGGATTTTCCCTTTATGATTCTTCATAGGTCTGCTCCTTTTCAAAATACTGCTCGCCGTCATAATCGGGCATTAAATCGCCGTTCATACTCGCCTCAAAGTAGATTGCGAGAAAACGCTTGATGTCTGCTTTCTTCATTCTTGTAACCTCAAATCCCTGATCGGATATAATCTTCTCAACCCTGTTTGCTTTCTGCAACACATTCTCTGATTTTGAAGATTTACACCTTGCAATGAACAGGAACTGTCTTGCGGTTGAGGTTTCAGTCTGAATGCTGTCGAGGAAATCCAAGTCCTTATTCAGAATTTTTCTGACCTTTTCATTCTGTTCAGCTTCAATTCTGCTTTTAATATAGCTTTTGTTTGTATCGAAGCACTCGCAGGAATCGGTACAGGTAATCTCAATATCCGGCACAGCAGAAAGTACCATCATCAGGTGACGCACTTTAATTTCGATATTCGTGTGAGAAAGCACAGAAATATTTGTCGGCTGAACCATATAGAAAATAAGTTCTTCCTTACCGACCTTCAAGCCGTTTTTCGTAAAGGTTTTTATGCCCAGCAAGTCCTGAACCGATTTGCCCTTATGTCTTTTGTTTGTTTTTTTCATTATTTTACTGCTCCTCCATATATAAATTTATTCGCAGGCACACACAGTTTGTAAAGATGAATGTTATTGTGCGAATTGGGTGCAGCGTCACGCTGCCCAAAAATAAGTCTGTTGAGTTGATATAAAATACTTCACAGCATAGCGGATAAAGTCAAGAATGGTTGTATCTTCAAGTCGTATTGACAAAAAGCCGAAACAGAGTGTCACTGCAAGCGGTACTATTATCCTCGTCTGTGCAAGTATAAGGATTGATAATAAAAGCGCTATGCTCATAATTGCAAAATCTCGTAAGCTCCACAACCACAGATTGGCGGTAGCTTTGAGGTTCTGCGGATATAAATAAGTGGTCATAATCTTTTAAATTCCTTTCGTTTTAAATCGGAGCAAAGTTCTAACAAGCTTGTTTGATTAGAACTTTGCGATAGATTGCAACTTGTGCCAAGGAGCATTGCTCCTCTGCTTTTTAGCGGAAATTTTACGCTAAAAAGCAGTAATGTTCTACGCAACATAAGTGGAGTAGAACATTGGCACTAAGTTATTTAGCTGTCCTTGCAACACTTCTCGTCAGATTAACGGCAGTTGTAGTTGCGTGAACAATGCTCGTCATATTTACCTTAACTGATGAATCAAGTCCGAACTGCTGTGCAATTCTCGGAACTTCGTTTGATGCAAGCATTATTCCAAGTCCCAAAAGCATATTGCCGGGAAAGGTCAGCAAACCGAGGAACAGCAGAGTTGTCTGCATAAATGCCGTCAGGCACAGTGCCGCTATCTGTTTCATCCACTGATTGAAGCCGTCCTGATAACCTCTCGGAACGCTGAACATATACAACGCACCTACCGCCATTTGTATGAGCAGAATTCCTCCACGCTTGATGTTAGCGAAAAATATCTTTATTACGCAGTAAGCAAAGGCTATCAAGCATAACAGATTCAGTAATCCGAATGTTGTCTGTGTTGCTACTGCAAAACTGCCCTCTAAAACACTCGTACTCTGTCCGGCTAAATCAATGCTTTGCTGTCCTGCCATTATGGACGACAAATCCTTTG
>JBJEOZ010000013.1:9688-11506 GCA_051880975.1 Ruminococcus sp. | reverse complement strand
ACTAATACATATTTTACAAAAAATGCAATTAGATTATTAAACGACAATAATTTTGAAATGATTGATTTGGAAAAACTTTACAAACTCACAGCACAACTTGCACCTGAATTAATCGCTATGGCATATATGTCTGTTGACGGTTTGGAAAAATGCCCTAATTGCAATAAACATAAATGTTTATGCCACAGCTATGGTGGAGAATTCTATGGTTGTAGTAATTATCCTAAATGTGAGTATCACGATAACAGTATAAAAGGTTATTCAATTGAATGGTAGGGATAAGGTGGACAATTTGTCCACCTTATTTATATTTCATTTATTACTGCTATTGCGATTGCCTTAATGCTGTTAGCTGAAATGCAAATCTGCTGATGCAAAGTGTAAGGACTTGAGTTAATGTTGAGATATTTAATATCGACAAACTCTTCACCGTTTTCATTTATGTATTGTAAATCATCAATATCTCCATTAATTTCCTTACAAAGAGGTAATAGACTATTTCTGATAAATCTTTCTTTATCCATAAAAAGCTCCTTTCTACAAGGTGGACAATTTGTCCACCTTGTTAATTAATCGCAATTACTATTGTAAGTTTTTACAAAGTCCTAATCCACCTAAACACTTTGGAAGTCTTCTGTAACAACCTCTGTGTACGCAATTCTTATTGCAGTAGGAACACTCTGTTTCCGGGAATATTTCACAATCGTGTAAGGCGGTGAAAATATCATCAAAAGTTTCTGTAATTACTTCAAAGAAAGAATTAATTACTAAATAACAAGTTTCATCCCCATACTCGTCATTCTCCATCAATCTGTAGGTGTTGACCTTTGCAATTTCGCTCCAAGTGTTTGTGTAGCCGTTAATTTTAACTCCATCAAGTCCCATAGTATTTTATCCTTTCAGTTTTATTGTAAGTATCTTTAATCAACTTACAAGTATATTATATATCTTGCACACGATAAAATCAATTGGCATTATACACAATCTTGTACAAGATATTTTGTGCAATTTGTATCTTGAGCAAGATTTATATATTTGATATAATAAAAAAAGAAAACCCACACTTTTTGTGTGGGATACCGGAATATATTTAGGAGTGATTTTATGGCAGGAAAGACCGAATACAAAAACAAGTGGCAATCTGAAAATTGTGAAAGAATATCCTTGGTTGTCAAAAAAGGTGAAAAGGATGTGTTAAAAGCTCACGCAACAAAGCAAGGCGAGAGTCTGAACGGCTTTATAAACCGTGCAATAGCTGAAACTATAAAGCGTGATGATGCAAAAGATTTGAAAGAATAAAGAAAAATCGTAATTAATCTTTTGCGTATAATGAGGAGGCTGTCTATGTCTAATTATTTAGTAACCAACAAAGCAGAGGCTTTGTATGAAAAGTATTCAAGAGTGTTATCTGAATATGAAAAATATATACACTCCTGCAGTACCCCGTTTGACGGAATAGAAGATATTTATAACAGATTATTGAGTTATAGACAAAAAATTATCCTATGTGACGATGAAAACACTTATAACAATTTGCTCATCAAAATTAATCAATATGAGTCAGTTATTTCAAGTTTAAAAGAGATTAGTGTATAAAAAGGTGGACAATTTGTCCACCCAAAAACTTTTTATTGATTTTTGGAAGTGTCCCACAGCTTAAAATGTGAATTTTAATAATTATATTGTTCGCAGATTGTTAAAAAAACACTTGATTTTTTAATAAATTTAGCATACAATATAGACGAAAGGTGTTTGTTACTGATCTTAAGGTTGTGCTTCGCTACCGTCTGACCACCATATCAGGAGAATGCGACAAAT
>JBJEOZ010000013.1:0-9588 GCA_051880975.1 Ruminococcus sp. | reverse complement strand
TATTAAGGTTGTGCTTCGCTACCGTCTGACCATCATATCAGGAGAATGCGACAAATTATTAAGGTTGTGCTTCGCTACCGTCTGACCATCATATCAGGAGAATGCGACAAAAAGTAACATCAAATAGAGTGGCTGTAATTTGCAGTCACTCTTTTTTTGGAGGTGACTGTGTATTTTGGATATAAACTTTTATTACATAGATTCAAACTACATAGAGTATTTGAAAGCAACTGAAATAGAAAAACGAGGTTTTACTTGTGTTCCAAACACAAACTATTCATCAAGGCAAAAGTTTTTATTTGGTGCAGTGTTTGAATATAAAGATATTAATTATTTTGTTCCGGTATCATCAAAAATAAAGTTTGATGATAATAGTATGGTTATGAAGTCAGGGAAAAATAAAAATTTAAAATTAGGTACTCTAAGATTCTCCTATATGATTCCGGTACCAAACAAATGTCTTATCCCTTTAGTAATAAATGATATTCCGGAAGAAACACGCAAAAGAAAAGTTAGATATGAATTGTCATTTTGTAGAAGAAATATTGACAAGATTAGAAAACAAGCTAACAAAACCTATGATGCTGTTACTAAATCAACAAAAAAGAAGATATTAAATAATAGTTGTGACTTTAAACTATTAGAACAGGCATACATAGATTACTGTGCTATAAACAATGTTTCGCTTTCAAATGATACAAATACAGATTTAAGGTATATGCAAGTGACTTCAGAGGAACTCAAAAAACTAAAAGAACAAAATTTCGAATTTGTTAATGGGAAAGAACTTGTTTTTTCACAAGAAAAAGGGTATATTCTAAAACTGAGTGCTGATAAGGCAAAACAAGTCCAAAACACACTTGGTAATCCAAATATAAATCTATCGGTCAAATAACTTGGACAATTTGTCAAAGTTATTTGTTTTTTACTCAAGCACAAAAGGTGGACAATTTGTCCACCTTTTACTACTTTATTATCTGTTTATGACTGTTGCGATAGGACACTAAAAATTTCTCAACGGCATCCTTATCAGCTGTGTTAATTCTGATTATAGACGGTTTTGTTTTTTGTATTGTGCCTTCAAATTTAATTCCCTGTTTTTCAAGAGCCTCCGCTTCATCGAATGAAACTTTAAGATAATAATCATCATTTGGGTTGTAAATATTTTTTGTGCTAATACTCTCCAAAGGGATACCTTCAATGCAGGAATTGTAGATGAAATATTTAATATCTTCCATTTTGTTTGTTTCGTAAAACTCAACAAGCATTTTTGAAAATTGCCTTTGCAGTTCGACCGGAATAGAAATAATACCAACACCGTTTGAAATCATTATTTGATTAGCTGCAAGCATACTCGTTCTCTTATTTCCATCTCCAAACATTTGCCTACGCATTAGGTGCAACATCATTGTAATTGCTTGTTCTGTTGGATTTGAAATATCTTTGATTACGGCTATTTCTTCCTTGGTTTTAATTTCTATGGGTAGCTCAGGCTTCCATTTTGTACCGCCGATAGGCACCGGGTAACTCCTTATGAACCCTGCATTTGGGACAAGGTTACTTCCCACATATTGATTTATTTTGCAAATATAAGGATAGTCAATAGGGTATTCAATCGTATCCAATATGAATTGCCAAGCGTGTTTTAAGTTATTAACGGCAACTACAGTATTTACCTCCATATCAGAAACAACAAGTCCGTTATAAATTGCTTCTGTATCGGGGAAAGTAACATTTATTCCCGCTAATTTTGCACTCTTCCAAATTATATCTACGATATTTCTTCTTGCTAAGAATATATTTTCTTGCAATGACATTTGAAATTTATTTTCCATATCATCACTCCAATGCCATTATAATGCTTTGTAATTCACGAAGTCAATAAAAAAGACAGAAACCAACAGAGAAAAAAAGAAAGGGTGCGGTGAATTACTCACCCACAGGGCAGGACACGGAACAGCAAAGAACACAGCTTTTTGATTATTGAAGACGAAATCGGACAGGGAAGAGGGGAGAACTGACCGCCAGTTTGACAGTTTACCCCCTTTTCTCCTCAAATTACGGATTGTAGAGCTGTAAGTTACATCTATACTTTAAGTATAATTTATTATTATTTTTATCTCTGATGGTATCAAAATGGGTACTACTCACAGAGTGGAAGATTTTTGGACTACCCCTCATCCTCAAAAATAAAAAATCTGCTTTAAATCCCTTGACAATATTGATTACATTGCGTACAATGGACTTAAAGGATTTGATTTGTGTATTGATTACAAATCTTTTGAGGAAGATGCTGGGCTGAAAACTGCATCTTCTTTTTTTGTGTATTTTTGGCTTGCTTATAATGATGGTATTTACCTGATAGTAGTTGTCAGCGTAACTACCATCTTTTTTTATAATTCTGAACCTGCTGATTATACCCATTTTAATCAGCTCGGAAATGGTCTTAATTACGCTTGAACGGTGCAAATTAAGTTGTAATGAAATATCATTATAGCTATTCCAAAATTGGCGTGTAGAGGAATCTGCACACTTACAGAAGAATAAATACATACGGAATTGTGCAGAAGATAATTTTTTCTTAAATATTCTGCGTGATACAAAAAAGTATTTGCCTTTCACAACAGGGATTGTGTAGTGATATGTACCAAGCTTGTGTTCATCAACAAAATACCTGCGTATTTCTGTTATAAACCCGTACCTTACAAGCTTATCAATAACCTTTGATACTGATTTAACAGACAGACCTGCAATAGCAGAGATAGATTTTTGAGAAATTTTTATATACTTTTTCCCTTTATAAATTGCCGAGGACCTCAGACTGTACATAACCGATAGAACCAACAGTTCGGTACCGGATAGATTGTATTTGAAAACGCTGTTGGGCATTTTGAATAAATCTTTGTTACGCATTTTAATTCCTCATTTCTGATATAAGAATAGCCGTTACTTCAAGGCTGGAGCAACGGCTTTAGCTTTTAAATATTGTAATTCCTCGTTGTAGTCTTTTCCGTATTTAGCCGGTTCTGATGAGCATTTATATCCAAGTGCATTATACTTATCCATAAGCTTAGATGTTGCGTCCTTGCCGGCTTTGTCATTGTCAAGACAGAATACAAGGTTTTCAACGCTTTTGTATTCTTGCAGGTAATGTTCCAGGGCATTATCGGAAACACCTGCGAGGGATAATCGGCAATTATTAAGCCAGGCTTTATTGTCATCGGCAGCCATATTACACATAGTTGCGTGGGACAACAGGTCGATTGGAGCCTCGAATACATACAGAGTTGTCTTGTCATATCCGTTTAGATAAAAGCCGTTAGCTTTGTCAGAACCATAGCAGTCTTTTCTGTACTGCTTATCCGTCAGCGTTCCCCTTACAGTTGCATACTTAATATTCTTGTTCTTGTCCCTACCTAAGAAAACAATGTTGCCCTTTGTATCTTCGTATAGATACTTCTTGTGGCATAAACATCCTACAATATCTTTATCCAGTTTTCTTGTTTTAACGAGATATGCAAAAAGTCTGTTGAACTTACTCTCCTTTTTCGGTGGTAACTTTAGTTCTCGTACCTCATCTTTAGCGACTTTAGGAGCCTTTTTGTAATTAGATACATATGTTGTGCTTTCGCTTGTATTTGGCTTTAGAATGATTTTCAAAGCCTCGGAATACTCTAACTCACAAGGTCGTAAATTAAGCATATCGTCGAATTTTTGGACAAAGGCAATGATGTCACCACCACCAACAGACCGACTGTTCCAGTACCAAGATTTATCGTCGTTGTTTACAAATAAGCTGTTGTGTTCTCTGCACCTATACCCTCTGCCATCTTTTTTAAAGGTTAAGCCGTAATTTGATGTTAGATAGTCTGTTACAGAGGTGTTATGTGCCTCCTGCTTTTCGCTGTTGTCAAAGATATACATATCTTTTTTCTTGTAATAAAACATACTAACCACCTTTCTTTTTAAGTCTGTTAATCCTGATGTTCAGCACTTTCAAATACATCAAGCAAAAAATAGCCGGGATAAAATTTAGTATTAAAAGCATATTTACCGATGATATGATAACGATGAGGGTAAATAAGACAATCAGAACTAATGACAAAACCGCCAACTTCTTAACCTTGAAAGGAGTTGACGGTTGATTTTTATAGTATGAGATTTCGTTCTTGTAGTAGTTTTTCGCATAGAAAAAGTAGGCATAGTAGCCTACACAGATTAATACACTTATCATTTTTTCTTTCTCTTTTTACCGGCAGGAAAAACAAATTCAAGGTTACCGTTGTTATCAATCTTCAGGGATGCGTCAAAGGTTTTGCCTGATTTACCCACAAACCCCTTGATAATGTTAGTTCGCTGACTACTGATGAGCATTGCAATTTGGTTAGCAGTGAGTTTTTTACCGCACAATTCATAGGGGATACGGAATTTGCAACCTTTTTTGTAATTGGAACAAAATATGTTCTTTGTTCCTTTGCAAAGTCTGTGACCACAGACAGGACATATCATACTTCTGTTTTCGTAAGCTTTTGCTTTTGAATTTGCAATTTGCTGATACCATTCCCTGTTTTTCGATTTAATCATAGAGATGAAAGAATCATAGTCCGATTTGCCCAACTCAATATCATTGAGTTGCTTTTCGATTTCTCCTGTAAGCTCAGCTGACTTAATATCCTTGACAGGCAGAGTGTCAATAAGATATATACCCTTTTCAGTTGGTACAATAGTTTTTCCTTTTTTAGCAATATATTCACGCTTGTATAGTGCCTGAACAGTAGCAACTCGTGTTGCATCAGTTCCAAGTCCACGCTTTTGCATTTTTAAAAGAGTTCTTGCCTCTTCGTCCTCTAACTTCTGACCTGCAAGCTCCATTGCATTAATGAGTTCCGGTTCTGTATATCTCTTTGGAGGTTTAGTTTCACCTGCTTTAATTTCAGCTTTTGCAGATACAGCTGTACCCTGTGAAATGTTCGGAAGATTATTAATCTTTTCGGGCATTGCGTCAACCTCATACCAACCGGTATTAACAATAACGCTGCCGGTAGAAACAAATTCGATGTCACCGACTGATGTAATCATTTTTGTGTCCTCAATTATAACCTTTGGATAAACTATCCGGAGTAGCGACTTTGCAAGAATGCTATAGAGAGCAATCATATCATCATCACCAATATCCGATAGAGAGTTAGGAACATTGAGGGTAGGTATTATTGCTGTGTGAGAACCGACCTTTTCATCGTCAAAATGCCTTTTAGAAAAATCAAGCCAACTATCTTTATCAAGCTTGAATTTTTCAAACTCCTCAACATTCATCAGTTTTTCTATTGTCCTTGCAACCTCACCTTGCATTGCAACGGTCAGATGTTCGGTATTTGTTCTTGGGTAACTCATATAATGAGCCTCGTATAGCTTTTGCATTGTGCTTTCTGCTTTTTGCAGACTCCAATTCAGTTCTTTAGCACAGACAATTTGCAGTTGTGTAGAATTGAACAGCAAAGGTGCATTAATTGATTTTTGCTTTATATCTTTTGACTTTACAACTCCGTTGTTAATTAAGCTCTTAATTAGCTGTTCAGCTGAGGCTTTATCGTCAAATTTTCCTTTTAAATATTCTCCGGTATATTTGCCGGCAGGACAGGTAAATTCTCCGATAACCTTGTAAAAGGGTTTCTTCTGAAAATTTTGAATTTCCTTTTCTCTGTTTACTACCATAGCAAGAGTAGGAGTTTGAACTCTGCCACAGGAGAGCAGTCCGTTACCATTGCTGAACTTAGCGGACAATGCAACAGTTAGGTTAATGCCGTACAGCCAGTCAGCTATTGCACGAGCCTCACCTGCTTTTTGCAGTCCGTGCATTTCGCTACCGTCTTTTAAGTGATTGAAAGCATATATAATTTTAGGTTTCGTAAGGTCAGTTAGCCAAACTCGTTCCCAAGGCTTATTGCAGTTGAGTTTTGAATATATGTAGTCAAATATCAGCTCACCCTCACGGTCAGGGTCAGTAGCGTTTATAAGCCGGTCGGCTTTAAGGAAGAATTGCTTTACATAGTCAAAAACAGTTTTTGTATCTTCCTTAATCTGAAGTATAAATGTATCGGGAATACAGGGGTATTTATTAATATCCCACTTTTCAAACTGTTCTCCGTATGCCTTTGAGGGGGCAAGCTGAACAAGGTGTCCTTGACCGTGTATCAGTACAGCCTTTTCTCCGTTAAATTCAAACTCCCAGTGACCAATCCTTTGGTCGGTTTTGCAGGGTATTCTTACCCCTGCATTAAGTGCGTTTGCAATATCCTTTGCAAGACTGTGCTTTTCAGCGTATATTACTACCATAATAATTTGTCCTCCTTATTTATTGTCTTGGTATAACCTTTACAGTGCAAGTGGCACTTTGGCCATCAACGGTTGCCGTAATTGTTGCAGTGCCGATGGATACTGCTTTTACATAACCTGTTGATTTAATTTTTGCAATATTTACATCACTTGTTGACCATTTTACTTTTTTATTTTTGGGTGTAACCGTTGCAGTCAAAGTAAAACTGTCTGCAACTTCAAGAGTTTTGCTTTTATATGATAACCTGATTTGGGTTTGTTCTTTCTTATCGTTTTGCCAGTTGTCGTTATTGTAGTCCACAGTAATTTTTGTTTGAGTATTTTGTTTTTTCTTTACTGTGGGTTTTGTTGTAACAACGGTATTTTTATTTTTGTTGTTTTCGCTATATCCATTATTATTTAAAGTTACTTTTTGCGTTGTTGTAGTGCTTGGAGTCTGTGTGGCTTTAGGCTTTGTAGCTTTCTGAGTGGGTTTTGTTATTACCTTTGTTGTTGTAGTTTCAATATATCTTGAACCTGCAACCTGTTGATATTGATTACTTTCAGATAGTGTTGAATTATTAATTTGAGTATCAGTTGTTGATGTAAAAGTGGACAATTTGTCCACGCTATCCGTTGAAGTTGTAGATGGCTCATCAGGAGTTGCGGTGTTATCACTACTGCTACTGCATTGCAATAACACCGCTATAGATAACACAGCAAAAAGAATAATAATTACTGCTGTTATTATCAATTTTTTTGTATTGAAAAAAGTTGAGTGACTTTGTTTACTCTGACGAATAACCTCTTTTTGCCTATTGTTTTGGGACAGAATTGTTTTTACATCATCTTCATCTATATTGTCGCTTATGCCTTTTAGCAAGTCATTGAATTGTAGGTTGGTGATTGTATCATATACGACAGCATACAGACCTAAGTCATCAAATAGTTCACGCTCGTTATCCTGGGCGAATAATATTATTTTTGCACCCGGATAAATCTTCTTTAGTGACTTGATTGCAATTGATATATCTATACCTTTGTGTTTTACTGTACTGTCAAAAATAATTGCGTGTGGATTATATTTATCCTTAATAGTCGTGAGTACATCATTGTTTATGCGGTTTACTGCACCCAACACAGTTGTGTTAGGTGCAGACTTAACCAGTAGGGTATAGTCCTTACAATCCGATTTATTTGCAACTATAAGAATATTCAAAATTATTCTCCCCTTACTGTTTGAGATTGTCCTTAATATCCTGGAATTTTGTTGTACAGTTCTTATACATTAAGCTGTCGGACGGAATTATGTTTTCAAATGGAATTATGTTCTTGCCGGAAATAATAAGTCCTGTTCCAACATCGTCAGTATCAAGATACCGAGCTTGTGACTCAGCTAAATCCCAATGCTTAATTATTTGCTTAAGGTCTGATGGATTTTGCTTGAGCAACATAATAAAATCACTGTTGTTAAGCATTGTTTTTGCTTGGTCACTTGCAAGGACTTCCGTAATGTTTTGAGTTGCACCAAGTGCATTTCCTCCGTATTTACGGATACGCTTGTAAACTTTTGCAAAAAAGAGCCCCGTAGAAAAAATTTGGTGAATACCGTTGTCGTTGAACATAACAGAAAATTCATCTGTTCCGACCCAAGTTCTTACACCTCTTTTTTTGTTGTAAATAACCCTTTGCCACAGTAACTCAAGAATTACAAGTGTACCCACTGTTTTAAGCTGTTCGCCCATTTCCGATATATCGAAAACAATAAATTTCTTATGATAAGAAACATTGGTTTTGTGAGCGAAAATGTTAAATGAGCCTTTGACATACAGTTCAAGAGCTGTTGCAAGGCTTTCTGCCTCCGGCTCACTGCATTTTAGAAGTTCATCATAAAAAGTTGGCAAGGTAGGCATATCATCTGTTTTGCTCATTTGATAGTCAGAAAATACTTTTTGCACACAACGGTCAATCAGAGTTCGTTCGTTTGGGGTAAGACCTCTGCTTTTAACTGCCTCAACAAATGTCATTATAAAGTCAGTTTTCAGCGTGACGGCGTTTGTGCCATCCTCAACGAATGATAAGTCTGTATCAAAAATATTAAGGTGATTTTGCGTATCAGGAGATACCTTAATTATTTCGCCGTCAAATACATCAATAAGTGGTGCGTATTCATTTTCAGGGTCAATGATTATAAATTCATCAAGTGGATATTTCATCATAGCAGCATAAAGCTCAGACTTAACATTCATTGATTTACCGCTACCTGACGGGCCGAGGATAAAGGCATTACCGTTCATATTCTCCGAACGGTCAATGATTATAGGAGCCTTTGAAATCTTATTTATTCCGTAATATATTCCGCTCCTTGAGAACACATTACGGTAAGAAAAAGGGATGAAGTTTGCAACCTCATCCGTAAGAATATAATACGGTTGTCCAAAGAAACTACCGTCAGAATTTAGAACAGGATTTGCAAAAGGCAGTACACACCTTAATCCGTTTTCCTGACTTTTTGAGCCGGACAGAACATCAAGCTTAACCTGATGAGCTAATGCTTTCTGTTTGATGAACAGCATTAAATCTCCCAGCTCGTCCTCTGTTCTTGCCGAAATCATTATGTAAATACCCATTTCGAATAAATCACAATTTGAGTTGCCGAGTTTGTTTTGAAGTGCCTTTAACTCTTTTTCCCTGTCCTGCAGGGAGAATGGTATATATTCGCCGCCGTGCTTGTGATTTACCTCTCTACGCTTTTCCAGTCTGCCCTCAAGGTCTTGCATCTGTCTTTTAAGTATTTCAAAAGCTTCAGACTTATCAATCTTAAACAGTTGCTTTGATACAGCAATGTTGTATGTGTTGTTGAGTAAATCAATGATAAATTCGTCATCACAGGTTTTGCTGAAATGCCTTACAAACATTACTGTGCTGTATGATGAACCTATTTCAGTCATTTTGCTTTTAAAAGTGAAATGGGAGGGGGCAATATAGTCCTTGAGCTTTGTATCGTGTTGCAGGAAATTATCCGGCAACAAGAAAGGCTCATCGTCAAATGGGTGATAGATACTGTGCAGTATCTCAAAACTTTCTTCGGTGCTTACAAGCCTTATCCTTGTTCCCATATCCTGCATTATGATATCAAGCTCGTCATAGTATTTAAAGAGTATATTTACATCATCGAGCTTAGTTTTAGGCTCGTATGATATAACGCCCAGGACAAGCTGATTACAAGCCTTTGAAAGACACTCATCAATCTTTCCTTGCATAACTTCTTGATAG
>JBJEOZ010000012.1:0-2355 GCA_051880975.1 Ruminococcus sp. | reverse complement strand
AATTTCATCTCGTGAAATAAAGCGTTCCGGAGGAGTGTAGGTCAAGGCTTGTGCCGGAAAGTCTTTTCTTGCGATATATAAGTCAGCAAGCATATCGTTTACAATATTGGGATTACTGTATCTAAATCTTGTAACCCTATTGTTTTCTGTATACATATCTGATAATTTTTGAGTTATTGTTTTAATCTCGTCTAAGCCTTTAGCGGTTTTTAAGTGTTCGGCAATACGCTCGGTGCTGTCGGGGAAGCCGCCCTTAAACCACTCGTCTTTGAACATATTCCTCAATTCGGGATATTCATCAAAATTAAGGTCACGCTCCATATACCAAAATGTGTTTGCCGCTTTCTTGTATTCATATTTATCCATTTGTAAAAGCGTATCTTTCGGAGCAAATCTGCCCAAGTCCAAAAGCTCGTCAATTCGTTTTGCAGCGTCCTCCCAAGGTAAAAGCTGTGCGGTATTTGTGTTTGCACTGTCCCCGTAGGATATGCGTATGCCTTGTTCATTCCACCAAGCTGACACCTTTCGTCCGTCCAAGATAAATCCCTTACCGTCCGATTTATACAGATTTCTTAAAAACTGCGCTTTATCCGCAATGGATTTATCCTTTGAAAACTCAATACAAATTTCCATTACGCTGTTTCGGTCATTTGTTCCGTCGCATAAAACCTCGTCAATAACCTGCTGAGGCATAGAAAAAGCAGCACTGAATATTTCCTGTGCTGCTCTTTGTACCGTTTCTCTTTGCTGTTCCTCTGTGGGAATAAGGTCAAACAGACTTAGCTGTAAACCACCTCCGGCAGTACGATTTCCTCCGCCGAATGTAAAAGATTGTTCATCAGTCCTGTCCACATCATCGGATTTTTCGCTTTCAGTTCCTCGGTCACGCCCTCCGTCTGTGCCATCTTCGTGACTATTGACTGTATCTGCTCGGTTGCTGTCCGCTCTACCTCCAGCAGATGCTCCGTTATCCTGCCCGTTATCATAAGGCTGCTGTATAGGCTCGGTCGGCTCTGTTTGAGATATTTTCTCCTCATCTGTCCGTATTTGCCTATCTGCACCGTCTGCTGCGGCACTGTCAAGTTTGGGATTCTGTACCCGTTCACTTCCGTGTATGTTATCTCTGTCATAGTTATCCGTCCTTTCGTCATTTATTGTTGGTATATTTTCTTCTTTGATTTCATTATATACCGCATTTTTATTTTCCGCAAAATTTTTTCGGTTTTTTATTTCATCACGGACTTCCGCACGGATAGTTTCGGAAATATTCCGCAGAGCTTCCTCAGAAATACTTGATACGGCATTGCCCAAAACAGAAATTACGGAAGTTGTGTTAAAATCCATAATGTGCGGAAAGTCCTCACGCTCAAAAACTTCATCGGGGTTTATTCCAAGCCTGTGTAAAACCATATATGCAATACTTGTTTCGGCTGTTCGCTGAAATTCTACCTCAATATTCAGCTCGTCCAATTCCTCCAAAAAGCTGTTTTGCTTTTCATATTTAAGCTCTTGCAGATAGTCCGCCTTGCTGTCACAGGTTGCATTTTGAGCCGCACTTATGACAGCCTCCGTAATCGTGTCTTTTAATTTCAATTCACCGAAAGAATTTTCAAGCGTTTCAATAATCGCGCCGTCAAAACGGCTGTTATATTGCCAAAGCCTTACCGGAGCGTTATTGCTGTGCGTGTCGGAAATGTCAAAAACATAGTCAAGATATTGTCCCCGGTCACCCTCACGGAGCAGGGCAATACCCTTGCTTCCTCGGTTTATCCAACTGTGAAGCCGCTTGTTCCACACATCAATGCTTGCACACGCCGTCGCATCGGGACGCTGCGCATAGATTAAAAGCTGGTCGTGAAACGGATATTTATACTGCCACGCCGCACTTTTCAAAAAAGCCGTCCAATTTTCGTAACCGGACAAATTTCTGCTGACATTTTCGGACAGCTCATATATATATTGCAGTTTGCTTGCCATTTTGCGTTCACCTCCGTAATTTTATTTTTCTGTATATCAGTCTTTCTTTGTTATAGGGGCAAATTGCGTACAGGTTTTGCCGTTATTAAAATTCATATACGGACACATCGGCTCCTTTGGATCAAGTTTCAGTGCGTCTGCACCCGTTTTGCAGTTCGGGCATAATTGTTTATTTTCGTTCATCTGATTTCCTCCTGATTTTAAGCATAGAAAAAGAGCATTGAAGTTTTTAGTTTCAATGCTCTATGTGGTGGTAGTGGTGGTATATTAAATTTTATCTGCACATTGCAGGCTCACGAAGTCGTTTTGCCGCTTCTATACCCTCGGCGGCTGTTGTGATTTCGCCGTTTTCTATCATTTCAATAAGCTCCGCACGAT
>JBJEOZ010000011.1:0-2375 GCA_051880975.1 Ruminococcus sp. | reverse complement strand
CTCAATCAGACGGATTTCTATATTATTTCCATCATGTTCTATTTTTACAACATTTTCTAAAGCCCGGCGATAATATTCTTTGTATATTTCATAAGCCATTTCTTCCTTGCCGGAAAAAAACTTATATACTGTCTTTTTTGATATTTTCAGCTTTGAGGCAATAGTATCAACGGAGAATTTTAGACCTTCAGTTCGGAGACTCTCTATTGCCGCGTCTATTATTCTTTCTTTCATAGGAAACAAAACCTTTCTACTTCTGTTTCCATTATATCACAGTTCTGCACATTGTAAACATCAAATTAGAACAAAATTGTAAATAAGCATAAAATTAAGTCCATAATCGCCGGGCAATTATGGACTTTACTACTTTTTTTGGTTTTATTTTTCTTTGCAAATAGTTACAGTATTTTGTCCTCTGTGACGAATCAATGATTGCGTTGTGAACGAGCCGTCGCTTTTTATATTTATCAGCGTTCCTCCTCTGAATGGAACAACATAAATATTATGGTCGCAGGAAAGACCGTATGTGAGTCTGATACCCTTGTAGTTTACGGAATAATTGTTCATGTGGTCGTGACCTACAAAACAGCCCTTTGTTGAGCCGAGCTCAAGCATTGTCTCAAACATTTTATCGTCAACAGCAGGAGAACATTCTTTTTCCATTCGTCTGCCCCAAAGTCTTTCGCCCTCGTCATAGCCGGTTTTGTATTCCTGCATAGGAATATGGAAAAAGGCCAGTGACGGTACAACCTTGCTTTCGTCACCGTTTTCCTCTTTTGCTATTTGCTTAATGGTGTTTTCATACCACTGAATTTGATTTTCGTGAAAATGGTCATAGCCATCGTTTTCGTTATCGTAGCTGTTACTGTCCATAAAAATCAATGACATCAATGGGTTATTATTGTTATCATGGACTGTATAGTAATAATTTCCCATACCGTCCGTATTTTGGTCACCACACTCATAAATACAGTATTCAAGGGATTCAAGATAATCATTTAGTGTTTGCTTATCAGCAATTTTTTCGGGGTCCAGCACCTCATTTGGCTCGTACTGAATATCCAAGCCCTCGTGGTTTCCGTATGTAAATGCCCAAGGAATTTGAAATTCCTCCATAAAGGTGCAAAAGGATTTGAATGCGGTATAATTTTCCTTTTCGCTGGTAATATCGCCTGTAACAACTATCATATCGGGCTTTGCAGTCTCTACCATTGCGGTAATTGTTTTGTATGCCTTTGCATCCTTTTTTTCATTGTTGAGGATATGGACATCAGTTACCTGCAAAACTGAGAATGCAGTGTCCTCAGCTCTCACATATTTTTTGCCGTAAAATGTTACAGTCAAGGTTGCGGTTGCTCCGATAATTGCTAATACAAGCAATATACTTATAAATATTTTTACCCCTTTTTTCATACTAAATACTCTCCTTAATGGATATATTTTCATCAGTTATCAATTCCGTGTTCAAATGCTTATTAAGAATTATTATCGGCTTGTCGCTGTGGATTTCCGTAACAAGTCCGTCTTGCCATCTAAAGCTGATTTTTGCTCCGTTTACAACCATATCATTAACCTCGCCTGATTTACCAAAGTTATCCGGCAAAGTAGGGATAAGTTCAACAACATCGTTTTCCTCGGTAATAATCATTTCGTTAATTCCTGCCACAAAGCCGAGATTTCCGTCAATTTGGAAATAGAAGGGTGGATGAACGCAGAAAAGATTTTTGAATACGGAATGGCTGAGCATACTGCGAATAACAGTCTGTACTGTCTCGTTTTCACGCAGTCTTGCCCCAAGGCAGATTGCCCAAGCCGCCGACCAGCCGATATACTGGGTAGAATTATCCGTTCTTGTCTTGAATAATTTTCTTACCCACTCGGTTTGCTCTTTATCCCCGTAAAAGCCGATAATGTTAGCAGGGTAAAAGGCATAAAGCGGAGAAAAATGACGGTGTCCTTTTTCGGGCGTTTCGTAATCCTTATGCCATTCGCATATTCCGTTTTTGCCCTCCTTGAAAGGATACAAAAGCGGTGCTTTTTCTTTTATTTCCGCTTTCAATTCGTTATCGTCCGACAGTTCAAGTGCATTTTGAAATGCCTGCTTTACAAGTCCCATATCAAATGCCGAGGCATAATCGAGCTTACAGCTTTTGCCGTTATGAGTGAAAACATTTTCAGGTGACGATGACGGACAAATAACATATTTACCCTCGTGCATAACAAGAAAATCACAGGCAAAGCGTGCCGACTCTGTAACGATTTCCTTGATTTTATTCGTATGCTCACCGAGAAAGCCGTTTTTGTAATGAGTGTAAATTTCTTTAGAAAGCCATACACCGCAAAGCGGGGCGAACATATAGTTTGCATTGCCCTTA
>JBJEOZ010000010.1:0-11657 GCA_051880975.1 Ruminococcus sp. | reverse complement strand
GATCTCAATAAAGGACAAAGACCATATTTTTATGGATATTGAAAAGAAAATCAAGGTCAAAAATTTTGCAAAATTAAGAAAACAGTATAGTGGCAGCAGTCTTCCCATCAATGTAATTTACGAAAAAATCAACAGCAAGCTGAAAACTTCTATTGATTACAACATTGAGCTTTCAATAATGGAAACCCAGTATATTCCAAACAAATACGGCGTAAGGCTGCTTGACATTGCCACCTGCAACAACATATATGTAACCGCCATTGTGCATTCCGGTTATCCAAGGGAATTTATTGAGAAAATCCTTAAAAAATACAGTATCACCGTTGATAAGCTTATTATACTGTCAGAGGGTGAAACAGATTTAGGGGAGAAAACACTCATTAACCCCAAGTCCACAGTGGTGTTCAGCAGCGACTACAAGGGTTTCATAAAAAAGCTTATGAAGATGGGATGTAGGCCTATCTACTACCGAAATCCTCAGGAGATTATGAAAAGTGTTGTTCACCCCGGATTAAGTGAAGATTTCAGATGTGTTTATGACGGAATATGCGGTCTAAATCTTTTCAGCGGAATCAATCGAAGAAATTGGGAATATGAGCTGTCACTTCTCTGTATTGCACCTATGGTTACGAAATTTGCCCAAAGGATTAAAAAAGACGCTACACAGAAAGACCTTGTAATTTGCCTTTGTGACGAAAGTTCTTTCCTTGCTATGCTTATTAAACGGCTTTGCAGAAATGCCGAAAATATCCTGTTTTTTCCCTTAGCTTCCCCTGTGACAGGTGGTCACAGGTCGGTTATCAAGGAAAAGATAACGGAAAAGAACAGAAAAATTGTCATAGCAAACCCTCTACCCAACAACAACAGTTTATCTCAAATCTGCAGTATTGCTAAAAGCATAAAGTCCGATGTATTTTTCGAATCCATAACTCTATGTGATAAAATCGGTGAAAGCAGTGAGGAATTAGAGGTTCTTGCAAATATAATCACAGGCAATATTCCGTCCTGTAAAGCAGGAATCAGCGGTGACAGCCTTAATGATGTTCACCGTGCAATTTTGGACTTCTCACTACACTTTTGCAAATATACAAATGACGCCGATACAGACCTTACAATTCCAGATGATGACGCCGTCAGACTGTATATGCAGGGTTTTACAAATATCCGCAATTTGATTAAAAAACAGGAGTGAATTTTTTGGTACTTTACCATGCTTCAACAATGTATCATCTGCTGTACTGCATTGTTCATAAACTGACTTTTAACGACGACAAGGACTGCGACCTGCTCCTTGTAGAGTACATTAAGCCGTTAAAGGAGAGAAACACATTCCTTAAAAAGCTGAATACATACGGTTTTTTCAGAAATATCCGCTATGTTCCCGAACAGCAGTTCAAGCTAAAAAAAGGAATTGCGCTTGACGAAAACAGTAGTGAAAAGGATATAAAAATTGTAATTAACAATATCTCGTCCGCCTTTGAACGGTGGTTTGGTTGTGACATAAAAAGGTACAGTGAATTATACATAGCCTCAGACCAACATTCCTGCGGAATTTACCTAATAAACAACGGCATAAGTTACACATATATGGAGGACGCAAGCGGTATGCTGTCGGAACAGAACCGTTTTCTTTCCATTACAAGAAGCAACAACCTGACAAATTACATAATCAACGAGCACTTGGGCTGTGCAGGAAGAAACAAATATGTAAAGGCAAAGCTGTGCGACCTAAAGCACCAGCAAAAGGGCTTTTGTGACAAAAAGGCTGTTGATTTTTCAATTTATGACGCACTGAAAAATATCATTCCAAATAAAGTACCTGTTCTTCTGGAATTTTTCGGAAATATCAAGACGGTTATCAAAAGCGATAAAAAAATTTGTCTTTTTCTTACACAGGACTTAAATACGCTGAAAATTAAAAATCTTGACTTGCAGGAGCTGACAGCTACCACCCTTGTGGACTACTTCTGCCCCAATCATAAACTGATAATCAAGCCCCACCCCAAGGACAGGTGGCAAAACTACAAAAGGATTTTTCCAAGGGGCGAAATACTTGAAAAAAGTGTGCCGTCGGAGCTTTTACCCTTTGCGATAGAGGGTGAAATCCACACCGTACTCACCGCCAGCTCAACCTCCATAAGGGGCTTTTCGGAATTTGCCGAAAAAGCGTATTCCTTTACAACTGAAATTGAAACCCACAGGGAACGCCTTGACCCTATGTTTGCACTCACCCAAGTGCTAAAGCAAATCGGTGTAAAGAAGGGTGTAAACGTCACCAATATAAACGAAAAGCAGATGATTAACTTCCTTGACAATGCAGGAATTAAATCAGACGGAAAAGAGGTTTTGATTGACGGAGGAACAGTCGATAAAAAGACAACTGACAGCAAAGACTGCCGTATTCTGTTTTGCCTTAACCCCTGTTACACCCAAAGTCGGGAAGAGCATTTTGATTTTAAGGATAAATTTGTAATCAAAGCACACTTCACACCGGAAAGCAACAGCCTTTTTGAAGAAAAGGAGGATATTATCCTTGCATACAGCAATGACAGTATGATGAGTGAAAAGCTCAGTGAAATAAATATGAAAATAAAGCTTTACAACTCTAAAGCAGAAGTAGAAATAAATTGCGAAAAAATCGTTACATCAATGTGAAATGAGCAGGAGGAAAATTATGAGTAAAAAAACAGTTGCATTTGTTCCCCTAAAGCTGAATAATGAGCGTCTGCCGGGCAAAAACACAAAGCCCTTTAAGGGAGGAAAACCCCTTTTGTCATACATTTTATCAACCCTTACACAGGTAAAGGGAATTGATGAAGCCTATGTCTATTGCAGTAATGAGGAGGTAAAAAAATATCTCCCAAAGGGAATAAAATTTCTAAAACGCAGTGAAAGTTTGGACACAAGTTCAACGCTGATTATTGATGTTTTATCGTCATTTGCAAGGGATGTCAAAGCAGATGTGTATGTGTTGACCCACGCAACAGCGCCCTTTATCAGAGCGACAACTATTGAAACAGCTGTAAAAAAGGTTACACAAGAGGGCTACGACTCTGCCTTTACGGTAAAAGCCCTTCAGGAATTTCTGTGGATTGACGGCAAGGCTGTTTATGACACCGCAAAAATCCCCAGAACTCAGGATATTAAAAACACCTTTGCCGAAACAACAGGACTTTATGTGTACACCAAGGAACTGATAGCTAAGGGAAGAAGAATAGGCTGTAACCCCTGTGAAATCCCCGTTGACTTTATTGAGGCTACAGACATCAATCAGCCCATTGATTTTGATATTGCTCAGGTGATATTTGACAACTACATTAAAAACGAAAGTGAAAACAATGAGTAAAATAAAAATACTTGACTGCACACTCCGTGACGGCGGTTATATAAACGACTGGAAATTCGGCAAAAAGGCAATTCTCAATATTCTTTTTAACCTGACAAAAGCAAACACCGATATTGTGGAATGCGGTTTCCTTACAAACAAGCCCTACAATCCCCAATGTTCACTCTTTAACAGTGTTGAAAAAATTGACGCACTTTTAAAGGAATGTAAAAACAACGACACCACATATGTTGCAATGATTGCCCTTGGCGAAAAGGAAATAGACCCAAGGCTGATTTCGGACGCTTCAAACAGCTATGTTGACGGAATACGCCTTACCTTTCACCCAAATGAAATTGACAAGGCATTTGAGTATGGAGAAATCATCAAGGAAAAGGGCTACAAGCTTTTTATGCAGCCTGTGGGAACAACCAACTACACCGACAAGCAATTTCTTAACCTGCTTGAACGGATAAACACCCTTATGCCATATGCTTTCTACATTGTAGATACGCTGGGTATGATGTACGAAAAGGACCTAATCCGTCAGGTTTTTCTCGTAGACAACAACCTTAGCACCTCAATAAAGCTGGGCTACCACTCTCACAACAACTTTCAACTTGCCTTTTCAAATGCACAGGCACTTGCCCAATACAATACAGAGCGAGAAATTATCATTGACTGCAGTGCCAACGGTATGGGACGAGGCGCAGGTAACCTATGCTCCGAGCTGTTTATGAACTATCTCAACAAGGAGTGTGGAGGTCATTATGATGTACTGCCTGTTCTTGAGATTGTAGACCAGTATCTTGTACCTATTTCCCTTTCAAACCCCTGGGGATATAACTCGGCATATTTTTTGTCTGCCGCAAATAATTGCCACCCAAATTACGCCACATACCTGATAACAAAGCACTCACTTTCAATGTCGTCAATCGGCAACATTATTCAGCAGATACCAAAGGAAGAAAAGCGTTTTTTCAACAAACAGCTTATTGAAACTATTTATCAAAACTATCAAAGCAACGCCATAAACGATATTGAAACAATAGGAAAACTGCGTAAAAAATTTGACGGTAAGGAAATCCTTGTAATATCCCCCGGCGCAAGCGTCAAGTCAAAAAAGGATGCAATACAAAAATATATATCGAAGAAAAAACCATTTGTTATTTCCGTCAACTTCATACCAAAGTATTTAAAGCCGGATATGGTGTTTGTGGGCAACGTAAGAAGATACGAGGATTTAGGTGACAGGCTGGACATCAAAAAAACCATTTTTACCTCCAACATTCCCAAGCTACCTAAAAAGGCGATAAAGGTAAATTACTCCGAGCTTATCAGCGCATCAAACGACGCCTCCGACAGCTCGGGAATAATGATTTTAAAACTGCTGAAAAAAACATCGGTAAAAAGCGTTGCACTTGCAGGGTATGACGGTTTTTCCAAAAATCCGCTAAACAACTATTTCTCGGGTGATTACTGCGGAGTTTACGACCCTGTTTTACTACAGGAAAAAAACCTTGCCATAAGCGAGGAGCTTGAAAACCTTTCTACCAAAATGAAGATAAAGTTTGTCACTCCCTCAATTTACAACAAGGGAAAAAGGAGCAAAAGGAAAGCCTGATGAAGCTAATTGATAAATCAAAAAGAAAGCTGAAAAAACAAAAAATTCGTGCCCTTATGAAAAATCGCTTTATACTGGAGGGATACTACAAATACGGCGACTGCGACAAAAGCTTTTTCCGAAAGGGAATTTACCTTTTATCCCTTTATTTTTCCCATATGATAAACGGAAAAAACAGCAGAAGGCCCTATGTATATGAACGAAAGAAATACGCCATAAAGCCCTGTATAAGCGCACCTGAATCCTCCTTTGCAAAACGTCCGTCATACACCCAAATGGCTAAAAACATCCTTGTAAACGATGTGATTTCCTTTGATGTATTCGACACTCTTATTCTCCGTCCCTTTGACAACCCAAAATCTGTTTTCTTTATTTTAGGGGAGCTTAACAAATGCCCCGGATTTAAGAGGTACAGAGAGCTTGCCGAAAAGCTGGCAAGGAAAGAGGCATTTGAAAAAACAGGCAGTCACGAGGTTACCCTCCGTGATATTTACGAAAAGCTGAGCAGGTTTGTAATTCTTGACATAGAAAAAGCGATGGAGTATGAAATCGAAACGGAGCTTAATCTTGCTTTTCCAAACCCCTATATGATGAAGGTCTTTAAGGAGGCAAAAAATCTTAACAAAAAAATTATAGCCGTATCGGATATGTATCTCCCAAAGGAAGTAATTGAAAAAATGCTTTTAAAATGCGGATATGACGGTTTTGATGACATAATAATTTCAAATGAATACGGCACAAGCAAAAGAAAGTGCGGACTTTACGAAATTGTAAAGAATAAGTACGGTGAAAACACAAGATACCTTCACATTGGCGACAATTATGTTTCCGACAATTTATCCGCCGAAAAAAGCGGAATTTCCCCCATATATTACAAAAATGTCAACGCAAGGGGAAACGCCCACCGGGCTTTTGATATGACCTCCCTTATCGGCTCTGCATATAGGGGAATTGTCAATGCAAAGCTCCAAAACGGCGACAAAACCTACTCCCAATATTACGAATACGGCTACACCTATGCTGGATTTCTTGTACTTGGATACTGCAACTACATACACAATTACGCTAAAAATAACAATATCGAAAAGATACTGTTTTTATCCCGTGACGGTCATATTTTAAAGTCTGTTTACGACAGTCTTTTCCCTGGTAAAAACACAGAATATGTCTATTGGTCACGGTCCGCCGCTACAAAGTTGACGGTTAAAAAATTCAGAAACGAACTGCTTTTAAGATACATAAAATACAAAATCCCACGACAGATGACAATGGAAAAAATACTTACCGCAATGGATATGCCACAAATGCAAAAGCCCCTTGAAGACAAGGGATTTACCCCCGACACCGTTCTTACAAAGAAAATTTACGAGGATATAATAAAGGTGTTTATTGACAACTGGGATATTGTTGTAAATAGATTTGAGCAGAGTAACAAGGCGGCAGAGGAATACTACAAGCAGGTTATCGGCAACAGCAAAAGTGCCTGTATTGTTGACATAGGCTGGGCGGCAAGCGGATTTTCTGCACTGCGTTACCTTATTGAGGACGAGTGGCAGATTGACTGCAAGGTATCGGGA
This sequence comes from Ruminococcus sp., assembly GCA_051880975.1. Lineage (GTDB taxonomy): Bacteria > Bacillota > Clostridia > Oscillospirales > Acutalibacteraceae > Ruminococcoides. The sequence continues at coordinate 5,131 of JBJEOZ010000010.1, read as the reverse complement.
CTTGTGGCAGGCTCCACCTATCTTCACGATATGGATATTATCGAAACTCAGCTTACAAAAAAGGTTATATCCTCATATATGTTTTCCCAGCGAAAAAACCGTGAAATACGCCGTGACCATAACATAAAGCAGATGTACAGTGTGTTTACCGAAATAATGCTCAGCGCACCTACACCCTCCTTTATCGGCTTTGATTATGACGAAAATGGTGACATAAAGTATGAATTTGACTGTCCCGAAACTGAGGGCTACGAGATGATTGAGGAAATTCAGCAGGGCATCAGGGATTTTGTAAAGGATTACACCACTGCATTTAAGGACTATCCCTTTATGTGCAACATTTCCGGCAGTGACGCCTACGCTGTGTGCCGTCAGGTAATCTCCTGCCCTGATTACTTCAAAAATCTTTTCGCCGACTATCCTGTCAACCGTGCTGTGGGTTCTGCATCCTATGAAATGGGAACCCTGGGCGACCTTATTAATAACGAATTTGTAAAGTGAGATTAAAAATGATTTTATACTACGCACTTACAACATACCACATTCAATGCTGTGTCCTCCACAGGCTGACAAAAAAGCCTGACAAACAGGCGGTTTTACTGCTGTCGGACATTCACAAAAATTCTGTTGCCTTTTTGTCAAGGTACAGAGAATCGGGAATTTTTGACGAAGTATTCCTCCTTGAGGAATCCAAGGTCAACTCCGCAGCAAGGCAAAATGAGTCAAAGCACTGCACAAAGGGATTCATCCTTAACTCTGCGTGTAGGGGCATAAAAAAGATACTGCCTGTTGACATAGAAAAAATGGAGGAGGTTTATCTCTGCCCCGACCACTTCCCCTTTGGCTGGTATGTAATTAAAAACAATATAAAATATCACTGCTTTGAAGAGGGGTGCGGTGTTCTGTCCGACAACGAATTTATGCTGTCAAATATGAGTCGCAACAAAGCCCAGTACAGGCTTATGGATGTACTGGGCTACTTTGGGAACAACGACAGTGCTGTTGAAATTCTCGCCGATGAGCAGTGCCAAAAGGAGGGATATTTCAACCCCAAGATGACCGACTTTTCCGTAACAAGAATATTAAAGTCTATGTCAAAGGAACAGCGAAATCGTGTACTGTCCTTTTTCGGGGTTGACGGAGAATTGGGCAAAAGCAAAGATGAAAACAGCCTTATATTAACTCAGCATATGGCTAATTTGGGGATTATGCCACTTGAGGAGCAACACCTGCTTTACAGTCTGTTTGCCGACTATTTTTTACAGGGCACCCACATTACGGTAAAGCCCCATCCTGACGATATAGCAGGGCTATACAGGGAAATTTTCGGCGAAAATGCAACTGTATTGCCCTTTGCAATGCCCTCAGAGCTTTTGCCATACACACTGGGCTGTAAGCTAAAAACTGCAATAGCCGCAAATTCCACCGCCGTAAAATCAATGGACAGTTACAGTGAAAGAATAATCTGTTTTGACAACCGCATTTTGACGGATTTCAGATACCTCAACCGATATTTTTCGGCACTGATGATCACATCTTACTTATGTGACGGCAAAAAAGAAATTGCCACAAATTCAAACGAAATGCTGTTTAACGAATTAAGCCAAAGTGAAGAGCTGAATCTAAAATTCACACAGGACAGCCATCTTAAAGGCATTGAAGGAACGGCTGTTATATCGGACAATCTGCCTGATACGGAAAATGCTTATGCCATATGCAACTATCTTATTTCAAACAAGAACAGGGAATTTATAATTTTCCTCAACGAACAAAACAATCATATCTATTTTGACGGTGTGCATACCGAGGTATTCAGGCACATACGACCCATATTCATTGACATATCACACAGGGACGGCAACACAACAAGGGAAGTGATTTATTTGTATTCAAATGATGAAAAAACACTGTCAGCAGCTGAAAAATTCCAACAGAAAAAAGAACTGAAATACACCGGAATCACCCTTGACATTCACTCAATTTCACAGAGCGACAGGGAAAAAATCAGAATGCTTGAGGGAGTTTTAGAGGCGACAGAGGCAAGACTAAAGGAATATATTGCACACAAAAAAGGGTAAAAGCATATGAAAAGACTTGTAATATTTGACTTAGACGGAACACTTCTGAACACATCAGAGGGGATAATGCACAGCTACCGCAAAACGGGAGAAATTCTGAATTTGCAGGAAAACACAATAAAAAATAAAAAGTGCGTAATCGGCGGACCGCTAAGGGACGGTTTTAATCGGTTATATAAAATCGAAACCGAAGGTCAGCTTGAAAAGGCAATTACAATCTATCGCTCAATTTATCAAAGGGAGGGCATTAAAATGTTCTCCGCTTATCAAGGAATTGAAGAGCTTTTGAAAAATCTCAAAGAAAATGGCTATCTCATAGGAGTAGCCACCCTTAAAAGTGAGAATTTTGCAAAACAGATGCTTGAAAAGGCAGGACTTTCAAAATACTTTGACTCTGTCAATGGCTGGGACGGCACAAACGGCTGTACAAAATCCTGTATCATCAAAAGGGTAATTTCAGCCCTAAGCATGACAAGTGCTGATGCAATTTTGGTGGGTGATTCAGAATATGACGCAAAGGGAGCCAAAACAGCAGATGTAGATTTCCTTGGTGTAAGCTACGGCTTTGGAATCAAGAAAGTAGAAACCGAAAATCTTACCTACCCCATAGTCAACTCCCCAAAGGATATTTTTGATTACATATCAAACACCAACAAAAATAAAGGAAACACTGAATAAATCACTTTTCACAACTTTATTTTTACTTCAAAAAACTGCTGTCAGAAACCCGACAGCAGTTTTTATTTGCAAAAATATGATAATACATACGGAAAACCTTAACAAATCACCGCAATTCACTGAATTTTCTAATCACTTCTTCGTCAGTCACGCCTTGTCCTTTTAGGTTAAGATACTCTTTTGCAGGTGGGATTAATTTTTCTGCCCTTTCATAAAGGCAGGTGATGAATTTTTCTTCACCTTTTTTTCTCTCTATAAGCCCCTCATAGGCTAAATCTATCAATGCCTTTAGCAGGTTTTTCAGTTCCCCTTTATCCACAAAAGGAGGCAGTTCACTTTTTACAAACAGCTTTCGCAGTTCTGTGGGAGTATATCCCCTGTTGTAAACTGTTCTGTCATTACTAATCAATTCCATAACCTTATCTATTTTATTCGTAATTCCAAGATGAAAGGCAGAAACACACATTGTATCCCTAAAAGGCTGACAGCAACTGCTTCTGTGTTCAACTGTTCCCCTGAATGTAAGGTCGGTGAACTTAAAGGTACGCAGATATTCAATGTCGCTTTTTTCAGGCTTAAAGGTTATTTTGTGATATTCTCCGTCCCGAAAATATTCTCCCTCAACAGCGTCCCTTTCAAAGTATTCCGTAATCATTATGGGAGTGAAATTGATATATTTACCATCACGCTCCGTACAGTATATGCTGGTTGTGGAAAGGTAATCCACAAGCTCCTCACTATCCTTGAATTCAACATTGTACATACCTGTGTTGTGCTTGTTATAGCCCTGCATACTGTGTTCCCACAGCATATCCCTTGCACAGATGAAATTTTCATTTTCATCATTCAAAACAGAGTTAGAAAACAGCAGTGCCTTTAGCGGTTCTATTTTATTGAAAGCATTTATAGTGTGGGCAAGATTTTCTTCCTTTACATCAATCTGCACCTGTGACGCACTGGAATATGTTCCAAACTCAGGGTATGAATGAAACTGCTTTTCAGGCTGATGCTCCTTGTAGGAGTTGAGGTAATGAAAAAGCATTCTGTATCTGCCGTTTGGAATAGGAATGTTTTTGTTATACTGTCTGTAGGGATTTACACCAAAGCCTGTGAGCATTGTATTATAAGGCTTTAAGTAGTCATTGGAAAATTCGATATATTCTGTAAACCGTTTCCACACCTCATTCAAATCCTGCACCTTGCCAAAGGAAATCTCCAGATTGTTGTAGGAGCAGTCAAAGGTGAAAATATCCCCGTTTACTGAATTTACAACAGCATAAATATCCTTGTTATCATCATAGCCTGTGGGCGTAAAGCCGAATTTTTCGGCAAAGTCCTTTATAAGCCTAAGCATAAGGCTTTTGTCAACAGGCTCTCTGTTGAGATTTACAACAGGCATTTCTATCTCAATGCCTATGTATAAATCCTTATTTTCTGTTGTAGGCTTGATGTATTTATCATAAAGTAATTTTCTTACCATATCCTTATTGTACCCCATAATATTCTCCCAACATTATAGATTGGAAAATACCTGATATAAGAATCGGAGATTTTCCTCTGTTTCTATATATTCGTTATTGTGGACTTTTCCTTTGTTTACCGGTTTACCCTCTTTAAATGACAATAGCTGTGTAAAGGGTAGTTCCTTCCACCCAGTCAGCTCCAACGGTCGGGTGGAAATACATACGCTGTTATCCTTGTAGCAGTAGTGAAGTGACTTTTTCAGATTTGTATGGGCATACATAATTTCTCCGTCCCATATAATCAGGTTTAGCTTGTTGCCTGCTGACATTTCGCTTATTGCATTATCCAGCACCTTAAACCTTTCATTTACACTTAATTCCCTGCCAATAAGAGATGATTTTGCATTTATTTCATCAACTAAATGGAGTAATATTCTTTCGCTGTCGGTTTCTCCCTTTTGACGGTGTATATATTTATTCAGCTTGTCGTAGCTGAAAATTGTACCGTTATGAACAAGCACCCATCTTCTGCCTGAATTATCCCTTTTGGAATATGGGTGGCAGTTTACATAGTCAACATTACCAATGGTTGCATAGCGTATATGTGCCATAACCATATCGGACTTTACCCCAGCACGAAGTCGGTATTTAAGATAGCGACTGTCGGACGCCTTAAAGGGTTCTTTTTCTATATTTATATCACTGTGTTGCTTTACAGCCAGTCCCCAACCGTGGGGATGCTCCTTGCTGTTGCTGTAAAACTCCCTCAAAAGCTCCCTTACATCGGTTTTTCCGGAGGAGTTAAAGCCGAATATTTCGCACATTGTATCACTTCCTTAATGCCTTGCTGTAATCAACGGCTGTTTCAAGGCCTTTGCCAATATAGTCCTGACCGTACTTTTTTAGGACAAT
>JBJEOZ010000009.1:0-2381 GCA_051880975.1 Ruminococcus sp. | reverse complement strand
CGGAATACATGTATTTAATGAGATATATGAGAATGAAATGAAGTTGACAAAATAGAAGGTTTTTTACATAGCCGAGAGGTTTTCATTTAACGAAAGCCCCTCGGCTTTTTCTATTTCTGGAGGTGATTTTATCCATTGAGAACTAACCGACCCTATGTGCAGATTGACCCAGATGTGCTTGAACGGGTACGACAGATTGACCTGTTATCCTATCTGCGTGAGTTTGAGCCGAGCAATCTTGTTAAGGTCAAAGGCACAAGCAATGTGTACTGTACCGCAGAACACGACAGCTTGAAGATTTCCAACGGCAAATGGTATTGGTGGTCGAGAGGTTTCGGCGGCTATTCTGCCCTCGATTATCTCATCAAGGTCAAGGAATATGACTTTGTGGAAGCCGTGGAAATTCTCACGGGACAGACGATGGCGGACTGGAAGCCACCCCCTGCTCCAAAGAAAGATGAGCCGAAAGTTCTGCTCCTGCCGCCAAAGAATAGGGACTGCAACCGAGTGATACAGTATCTTTTCGGGCGTGGTATTGACTATCAGCTCATACAGGAGTGTATCTCAGACGGCACGCTTTATGAGAGTGCCGATTATCACAATGCTGTTTTTATCGGCAAAGACGAAAGCGGAACACCGAAATATGCCGCCCTGCGAAGCACTCTCGGCAGCACTTTCAAGCAGGACGCATCGGGCAGCGACAAGCGGTATTCGTTCCGACTTCTGGCAAGAGAGCCGACGGATACCGTGCATTTATTTGAAGCCGCCATTGATTTACTGTCCTATGCCACTTATCTGAAATGCGAGGGCAAGGACTACAAATCGGAAAGTCTGCTTTCTCTTTCGGGCGTGTATCAGCCAAAGAAAGAGATGAAGGACAGCAAAATCCCCATAGCTCTCACAACTTTTTTGAGTGCCAATTCACAAATTAAGACCATAGTTCTGCATCTGGATAATGATAAGGTAGGCAGGCTTTGTACCGCTACTTTGAAAGAACTGTTGCAGAAAGACTACAAAATCGTTGATGATCCACCGCCTGTCGGCAAGGACTTCAACGATTTTTTGTTGTCCTATCTGGAAATTGCAAGACCTATGCCAAAGCGTGAAAGGAGTGATGCCCGTTGATTGTGTAGTAGTTTTTGCCCAGAAAGGCACCGAAAACAAATCAAAATTTAATGCTGAAAGCGAGGAATGAACCATTGAAAAAGTATGATGTAACCCTTACTGCCCATTACCGAAAGACCGTTTCCGTCTATGCGGAAAGCCCCGAACAGGCAAAGGAAAAGACAAAAATTATCCTGTTCGATACCGACCTTATCAACTTTACCGATGATGATTTTGTCTGCGGCGAAGCCGATATTACCGAGCAGAGCGAGGACGGTCTTGACAGTGCGGGCGAGAACGCACTACAGGAAAATGAGGATTGTTCGGACTGTCCGTACTTTTGCCCCGTGTGCGGTGAGTGTATGTATGAGGACGACTGCGAAGAATGAGATGTCTTACCAAGCACTGAATTTGGTTAGCCAAATTCGCTTGTTAGGGGTCAGCCCCTAATACCCCGTGAGAACAGAAAGGAGTTCAAGAATGAGTGAGTTCTTATTTTTCATTATCGGCACAATGCTCGGAGGTCTGTTCGGCGTTGCGTGTATGTGCTGTTTGCAGATAAACAGACTTTCCGAGAGAAAGGAAGTGGACAATGCGAAAAAGAAATGTGCAGATACTTTTCCGTCTGACTGAGGAGGAAGCCGAACACCTTAATGAGCTTGTGCGGAAATCGGGTCGCACAAAGGAAGCCTTTTTAAGAGAAATGGTAAAGGGCTATCAGCTCTGCGAGAAGCCCGACCCAGAGTTCTATAAAATGATGCGTGAGCTGTCCGCCATTGGAAACCGTATCAATCAGCTTGCGGTTAAGGCAAACGCCCTCGGCTTTGTGGATACCCCGATGCTCCGTGAGGAAGCAAGGAAGTGGCACGAGTTTCAGATTGACATTCGCAAAAGGTATCTGCTGCCACGCAGGTCATCGTGATGGCGGTCTGCGAGATATGGGATGTGCGTGGCAGGCTCGACCACCCAATCGATTATGCCGAAAATCCCGAAAAGACCGCCAACCCTAAATACACCGAAGCCGACCTGCAGGCGATGGTCGATGTAATGGAGTACGCTACCAATAAGAATAAGACCGAGCAGCGTTTCTTTGTCACAGGCGTAAACTGTGACCCGACCACCGCCAGAGATGAAATGATGATTGCCAAAGTCCAATGGAACGATACGAGTGAGATTGTCTGTTACCACGGCTTTCAGAGCTTCAAGCACAGTGAGGTTACGCCAGAGCAGGCTCACGAGGTCGGCGTTAAACTTGCCGAGCGAATGTGGGGCGACAG
>JBJEOZ010000008.1:0-2393 GCA_051880975.1 Ruminococcus sp. | reverse complement strand
ATCAACTCAACAGACTTATTTTTGGGCAGAAAGGGGCAAATAAATGAAAAACAAGCATAAGAAAACAAAACAAAAAGGCAAATCGGTTCAGGACTTGCTGGGCATAAAAACCTTTACGAAAAACGGGTTGAAGGTCGGCAAGGAAGAACTCATCTTCTATATGGTTCAGCCGACAAATATTTCTGTTCTGTCGCACACTAATATTGAAATTAAGGTGCGTCACCTGATGATGGTACTTTCTGCTGTGCCGGATATTGAAATTACCTGTACCGATTCCTGCGAGTGTTTCGATACGAACAAGAGCTATATCAAGAACAGAATTGAATCTGAACAGAATGAAAAGGTAAGAAAAATTCTGAATATGGATTTGGATTTCCTCGACAGCATTCAGACCGAAACTTCAACCGCAAGACAGTTCCTGTTCATAGCAAGGTGTAAATCCACAAAGTCTGAAAATGTGCTGCAGAAAGCAAACAGAGTTGAAAAAATTATTTCAGATCAAGGCTTTGAAGTTGCACGAATGAAGAAAGCAGACATCAAGCGTTTTCTTGCAATATACTTTGAAGCAAGTATGAACGGCGATTTAATGCCCGATTATGACGGCGAGCAGTATTTTGAAAAGGAGCAGACCTATGAAGAATCATAAAGGGAAAATCCAAATGGGAATTGTGATAGGCATATTTTCTGTAATCATAATTGCCTGTCTGATTTCAATATTTTCACGGATGTACACCGAAAACAAGGAAAAGGAAGAATTCAGACAGCTTGCAGAAATTGTTACTGAGGAAACAACTGAGGCAACCGTTGAAGAAACGATAAGAAAGCCAAATCTGTTAAAAGTCAGCAATTTTGATAATGAAGTTCAGGCTGAACAATCTCTGTATTACACAACATATTACGAACCTCATTCAATCGCAGAACTCATTTCAATGAATTCCGAATGCTTCGGCTGGATAAGCATATCAGGCACAAATATAAACTATCCTGTTATGCACACACCGAGTAATCCGCAGAAGTACCTGAACAAAAACTTTTACGGCGAGTACAGTTATAGCGGTACACCGTTTCTGGACAGCAGATGTTCTGCTGACAGTACAAATTTAATCATATACGGTCATCATATGAACAACGGCACAATGTTTGCAGACCTTTGCAACTATACCGATTATTCTTATTTTACAGAGCATCCGACAGTTGTGCTTGAAACGAAAGACGGGGCATTTGCTTACTCCGTCTTTTCTGTTATGAAAGTAAAATCCGATGATGATTGGTACAAATTTTTAACAACAGATTTGGACAAAACCTATGAAAAATGGGTCAGTTATGCAAAAACAAAATCTCTGTATAACACAGAAATTACACCTGTTTACGGTCAGCAAATTTTAACGCTTTCAACCTGTTACGGCTACAATCAGGATGATCGCATACTTGTGTTGGCAGTCCGAAATTAAAGGGGGTAAAAATTATGGGACTATTCAATAGAAAACCAAAGGTGCTCACACCCGAGCAGGCAGAAGAAATCTACACCAAAGATTTCTTTGATATGATTCTGCCGTCAACAATAAAATTCCTGACAGACCACTACATTGTCGGCGACTCATACCGCAGTGTATGGGCAGTCAGAGAATATCCGCCGAGTACGGAAGAACAAGCAATATTATCACAACTTGCAGATAGAAACGGAGTAACGCTCCGCATCTACCACAGACTTGTGGAGAGCATGGAACAGCGTAAAATTATACAGAACGCCACACGCAAAAACAAACTCAAATCAAGCGGTAACGATGTAAACGAAACCATTGAGGCACAGGGCAACTTGCAGGATGTTGTCACCCTTATGGCAAATTTGAGGAAGAACAAAGAGGCTTTATTGCATTGTTCTGTGTTCATAGAGCTTAAAGCCAAGAGCAAACAGAAATTAAAGGAGTTGCAAACCGATATTGCAATGGAGCTGACACGCTCCAAAATTGAAGTGGACAGATTAACCCTAAGGCAGAAAGAAGGCTTTTTGTCTGCAAACCCTATCGGCAGTAATCAATTCGGAAGTTTATATGAAAGAGTGTTGCCTGCCTCATCTGTTGCAAACTTGTTCCCGTTCAACTTTTCAGGTAAGACAGATCCAAACGGCTTGTACATTGGCAGAGATAAGTACGGCACTAATATCCTTGTTGATTTCGACCGCAGGACAGAAGATAAGACAACCTCAAATATCCTTATTCTTGGAAACTCAGGTCAGGGTAAATCGTATTTATTGAAACTCCTACTTACAAACATTCGTGAAAGCGGAAAGAAAATCGTATGCCTTGACCCCGAAGCCGAGTACGAGGATCTGACAAAAGCCCTCGGCGGTTGCTACATTGATTTTATGTCGGGCAAATACAAAATCAATCCGT
>JBJEOZ010000007.1:0-2413 GCA_051880975.1 Ruminococcus sp. | reverse complement strand
AACAAATCTACTGTTGGGTTAAGCTGGAGAACTGCAAGCCGTGCAAAGGGTTATCAGGTGTATATGAAAACCAATGGCGGTGGATACAAGAAAATCTTAACTACAAGAGGAAGATACCTTAATAAATCCGGACTTAAGATAAACAGTTCCTATTACTTTAAGGTTAGGGCATACACAAGCTACAAGGGAAAAACCTACTATGGTGCTTTTTCAAATGTGAGAAAAATCACAATGACTCCTTATGTTTATCTTGTAGATGTAATGGAGCCTTATGCGAAATCTCAATATCTGGCTTATGTTGGGGCAAGTGGTTTATATATGGGAGGAAAACCGTATTATAAAAGTTTTAGCCTTTGGGAAGTCGGTTATGCAACATTTAATTTTCAAGGTAAATATTCAAAAGTTTCTTTCTACTATGGTGGGGTAGATGGTGAAGACCATGATATGACAACTATGTTCTATGAGGACGGAGTGTTGGTAAGAACACTAAGCAGAACAAAAGATTCTCTTCCAAAATACTATTCAATTGATGTAAGCAACACTTATCAATTCAAAATTGAAACAAATGCAGGAGGTTTCTTTAAGACATCTGGCTTTGGAAGTGTGAAGCTGTACTATTAATCATATAAAATAGAATAAACACAATTATTTAAGGCTCCCAATCGGGAGCCTTTGTTACATCAAGACTTACCTTTCAGCCAGCCTCCACCAGACGGGGGAGGGGGACAGCTTGCGGTGGAAGGAGGGAAAAAGTGTTCTCTTTTGCTTATTTTGTCTTTAGAGGATAGTGTGGTTTATAGTTCTGACTCATACTTTAAAATCTAAAGACAAAGCAAGATATATTGACTACTTTTTCGCTCCCTCAGTCACGCAAGGCGTGACAGCTCCCTCATCCGATGGAGCCTTAATAATCACTCAAAAAAAGGGGCAACTGTAAAAAGTTGCCCTTAAGTTTTCCCACTATTTTATTTTACAAATTTCCTCAACAGTCTGTACTGCGGTGTCCATATATTCGCCGTCAAAGTCCTCTATTTGTCCTTTGTCAACAAGGCTTGCTATACTTGGGTTTATAGGTAGCTTGGCAAGTACTTTTAGGTCGCTTTTCTTTGCTATTTCCTCAATGTGGCTTTCGCCGAAGATTTTGTGCTGTTTTCCGCAGTCGGGACATTCAAAGTAGCTCATATTCTCCACAATGCCCAGTATAGGAATGTTCATCAGCTTTGCCATATTTACAGCCTTTTCTACAATCATAGATACAAGCTCCTGTGGGGAGGTTACAATGATTATTCCGTCAACCGGCAGACTTTGGAATACTGTCAGGGGAACATCACCTGTTCCCGGTGGCATATCTACAAACATATAGTCAATGTCTTCCCATATTACATCTGTCCAAAACTGCTTTACAGCTCCCGCAATAACAGGGCCTCGCCATACAAGGGGACTTGTTTCGTCAGGTAAAAGCAAATTTGTTGACATAACGCTTATTCCGCCCTTTGATACAGCGGGATAAAGTCCGTCGTCGTTGCCCATTACCTTGTCCTTAATGCCGAATGCCTTTGGTATTGAGGGGCCTGTCATATCTGCGTCCAAAACAGCTGTTTTGTAGCCCTTTTTGTTCATCAAAACAGCCATAGCCGAGGTTACAAGGCTTTTGCCTACTCCGCCCTTGCCGGATACAATGCCGATAACCTTTTTTACACTGCTTTTTGGATTAAGTTGTGCTATTGGGTTTTGTGGTTCCTTGCTGCTGCAACTTTCTCCGCAAGAGGAGCAATCGTGTGTACATCCCATTTTTTTACCTTCTTACTAAACTTTATTACTGAAAATTATTCTTCTGTACTTTCTGTTTCTTCTGTTTCTTCAGGTACTTCATTTGCAGACTCAATTTCTTCCAAAAGTCCGCCCTCAATAAAGCCCTCGGATTCTTCTTCACTTACCATTTCAAAACCGCTTAGGAATGTGTATGGAATACCGTAGCCAAGTGCAACACCTGCAAGGTAAACTACCATTTGATTACCTCCGAAAAGGTCGCCCAAAGGAAGTCCCGGTGCAAGGCTTGTAAGGATGATGTAAAGTGCAGGCAGGTCAAGGATGATAAGTGTTGCAAGGCTGAACCTTTTAACAGGCTTACCGTCACCAACTCTTGTTGCATAGAACAGAATAAGACCGAATACTGCGGTTACAAGTGCATTAATTACGCTTTGTACTGTGGCTGTCTGATTAAGTGTACTAAAGAAGTATGTGCAGATTACAAATGCAATAATCAAAAATGCCGAAAGTACAAGGTTGATTGTGTTTTTCTTTTTCATAAAAATATCCTCCGTTGATTATATATTAGAGCATTACACCCTGATATGTCATTGTAATTATAATATAAATATGTGACAAATATATGAACTTGCAGAATTATTAT
>JBJEOZ010000006.1:21527-47274 GCA_051880975.1 Ruminococcus sp. | reverse complement strand
AGTCGGAAAAGGATTTAAAGGTATCTGTATTTTTAGCGGTTGTGGTATCTGTAAATATAGGTGTTTGGCTGATAGAATCAATAATGCACAGCCAATTTGAATTTCTTTCTGTTGTCTATGTAATTACCGAGGTGCTTTTGCTACTGCTTTACAGCGTTGTAAAGGAGTACAGCAAAGCTGTTATGCAACTTTCAGCAAGAGAACAGACAGCAAAGGAGCAGGCAGTTACAAGCCTTACCGGTGAGGAATTGAAAGAAGTAATTTCAAACTGGCAAGGTGTAGAAGTGCTTTCGAAAAGGGAAATAGATGTTTTCAAGCTACTTCTTGAGGGTAAAAGGCGAAAGGATATTGCAGAAGAGCTGTTTGTAACAGAAAGCACAATCAAAAAACATTCCTCCAGCATCTACCGCAAGATAGGTGTTGAAAACCGCAAGGAACTTTTGAGTAAAATAAAAGCAGAAGTGAATGTTTGACTTTTGGTATTTTTTCATTTTAAATAAAAAGTATATTGTTAGGCAGTAGTAAACTCTAAAACGGAGCTTGCTACTGCCTATTTTTACGTAATTTATAAAAAGTAGCCCTGTTTTATCTCGAGGGCCCATAAATAATTAGCCCTATTTTGCCCCGTGGTCAATAGATGTTTTGAAAAAATACAGGTATAATGTAGCCGTTGTTGTTTTTGCAGTTGTTTTGTCTAATTGTGACTGATTATGACTGATTAACTGATTAAAATATAAAATAGTATAACTTATTATATTATTGAATATTCCATAATATATTATTTTAGTGATTTTTCACCTTTGGGTGTTAAATTAATAAATTTTTTAGGGAGGTTTTTCTATGGAAAACAACGCAAAAGGCTCAGGATTTTTAAAAGTAACAGGAATACTTATGATTATTTTTGGGTCAATCGCAATTATTTTAGGTATTGTTGCAATATCAGGTATAGCCGCATTGGCATACATCAGTGACGGTGAGCTTTCATCCGGACTATTGTACACAGCAGGTATTTTCACACTCGTAAGTGCTGTTGCAGAATTTGTAACAGGTATTATCGGTGTTAAGAACTGCAAAAGACCTGAAAAAGCCGGTGTTTGCATTGGTTGGGGTGTTGTTGTAATTATTATGGACATTATCGGCAGTATCCTCACAGTAGTTGGCGGAAGCAGTTTCCCTGTTTTCTCGTTCCTTTTAGGACTTGTAATGCCTGTACTGTTTATTATCGGTGCTGTAAAGAACAAAAGCGCTGTATAAAATTATTTCGTTTATTTTTGGTTGTTACCATTTAATAAACAAGCCCTAATATCCTTTCAGACTGTAACAGGAATTTTTGAATGAGTCTGAAAGGATATTTTTGTTAATTTTACTATTTAGTTCATATGAGTTTTATGGGAAATTCTGCAAAAAGACTATTTGTTAAAAATTGGATTATATGTATCTACATATAAAATTTTGTCGAAAATTGTGCTGTTTTTTCATAAAAGTAGCCCTATTTCCCCCTAAGGTCCCATATACAAGTAGCCTTTTTTTACCTGTTGGGCAATAGATATTTACACCTTGGGATTGTATAATATATTCGCAGATTTATATAAAAGTTAAAAAGGAGAATATTTATGAAGAAACTATTATCTGTATTACTAACGGCAATAATGCTGACTTCGGCATTTTTAGCAGTTCCTATGAGTGCGTCTGCAAAAGTCTATGAACCGGATTCATTCAAAGATATTGTTATTGAAATCACCGGCTCAAAAGGAAACGGTCTTGTGGTTGGACAATCAGCAAAGTCACCTGATGGAATTTTCAGTGTTGTAGGCTCTGACAGCACAGGATGCCAGTGGGAGATTTGGGGCAATAACGGAAATTCCTCTTACTGGAAAAATTCAGCAGGGGACAAAATGGGCAATAACGCTGTTACAGAAAGAACATCATACAAGCTTCGCCTTTGTTTAATGCCGGTTCTGGGAGAGAGTGATACCGCCTATGAAGATATGATTAACATTAATGAAGTCAAGTCCATCACCTTTAACGGCAAAAAGCTTTCAACAAGTGAGTACAGCAGAGGCGAGCTTGGATGTTCAATTTATGTTGATGTAACATTCTACTATGTTGACATACAGGGTTCTGTTGGTGAGGACCAGACAGGCTATTACCTCTATGGTGAAAATATTGATGTTACAGCACCTGCAAAAGAAGGAAACCACTTTATGAATTGGGGTGGTACATACTTCACAGGAGCAGGTTCTCAGTCAGTTAACTTCGCTGACGCTACAGCACAGACAACTACCTTTGAGGCTCCTTATTCAAGTATGGGAACAACAGTAACCCCAAGTTATGAAGAACATAATTTGACTGACAACGTAGTAAAAGCAACTCCAAACAAAGACGGCAAGGTAGAAAATGTCTGCACAGTATGCAATGAAGTTCTTTCAGCAGTGGCAATTCCAAGAGTATCTAACATTAGATTGTCATCAACAAACTACACCTACAGCGGTAAGGTAATTACTCCTGCTGTAACTGTAAAAGATATTCAAGGCAGTACCCTTAAGAAGGATACCGACTACACAGTAAGCTATCAGTCCGGCAGAAAGAATGTGGGCAAATACGCAGTAAAGGTTACACTAACCGGTAATTACAGCGGTACAAAGACAATGTACTTTGCTATAAATCCAAAGTCAACAACTATTTCTAAGCTGACTCCCGGTTCAAAGAAAATGACTGTAAAGTGGAAAAAGCAGGCAACCCAGACCACAGGCTATGAAATTCAGTATTCCCAGAGCAGTAAATTTACCAAAAGCAAAATTGCTACTGTAAAGAAGAATACCGCAACCTCAACAACAATCAAAAAATTAAGTGCAAAGAAAAAGTATTACGCTCGTATCCGCACATACAAAACAGTTAAGGTAAACGGCAAGGCTACAAAGCTTTATTCAAGCTGGTCAAAGGCAAAGTCGGTTACCGTAAAAAAATAATTAGTTAACTCAATAATTTTATGGGAGGGAGTATAGTAAAAAATCTATACTCCCTTTTCCAAATGTTCTATAAAAGTTTGCTTTTTATCTATTGATATGTTACAATGAATATAGTTAATTGTAAACTTTTAGGTGTTTTTTATAAGGTTTTTCTAAGGGCTGAAAGGTATGAGAAGAACAAAACGCACAGGTAACTTTTTTCTGTGCTTGCTGATTAATATTTTATTAAATTTAGAGGGCTCAATACCCGCTTGGATACTACTGTTCCTCCACTTTTTCATTGGTATATCAATCCTTTGGTTTTGGCTTGCCTTAGCACTTTGGATAATATATCTTTTGGTGTGGATGAAAATTATAGGCTGGGCAGGGAAATGCAGTAGGCCTGACCCGCCAAAAGAAAACAAAAATCCCTATTCAGCAGAAAAAAAGTAATAAAATAATTAACACTTTATGTTTTGAGGTTATCTGTAAAAGTTTTACAAAACAGCACAAACAGTAATAGTAATAAATAAATTTCCATAGAATTTCCATAGAAACATAACAATCACGAAAGGAGTTTTAAATATGGGACTTATTAAAGCAGGAATTGGAGCATTAGGCGGAACATTGGCTGACCAGTGGAAAGAATTTTTCTACTGTGAGGCAATGGATAAGGAGGTTTTGGTGACCAAGGGAAAAAAGCAGGTCAGCGGTCGTTCCTCCAACACCAAGGGCAACGATAATATTATTTCAAACGGATCAGGAATTGCCGTTGCAGACGGTCAGTGTATGATTATTGTAGAGCAAGGAAAGGTGGTAGAGGTGTGCGCCGAACCCGGCGAATTTACATATGATTCCTCCACAGAGCCAAGCATTTTTGCCGGTAGTCTTGGCAAGAGTATTCTGGACACCTTTAAAACCATTGGTAAGCGTTTTGCATATGGCGGTGACACAGGAAAGGATCAAAGGGTGTATTATTTCAACACCAAGGAGCTTATTGACAACAAGTTTGGAACACCAAATCCAATACCTTTCCGTGTGGTTGACAGCAAAATCGGACTGGATATTGATGTTTCTGTCCGTTGTTCGGGTGTATATTCCTACAAAATCGCCGACCCGCTTCTGTTCTATACCAATGTGTGCGGTAATGTAGAACAGGAATACACACGAGATGAACTGGACAGTCAGCTTAAAACAGAATTTATCAGCGCATTACAGCCTGCGTTCGGCAAGCTTTCGGATTTGGAGCTTCGTCCTAATCAGATTGTATCCCACAACACCGAGCTCGAGGATGCAATGAATGTTGCACTGTCCGCCAAGTGGGGCGAGTTGCGTGGACTAAAGGTTGTCAGCATTGCACTCGGCTCTGTAACTCTGCCTGATGAGGATGCAGAGATGATTAAACAGGCACAGCGCACTGCAATTATGCGTGATCCGACAATGGCTGCCGCAACATTGGTTGGCGCACAGTCTGATGCTATGAAAACAGCTGCCGGTAACCCTAACGGTGCAATGATGGGTTTTATGGGTATGGGTATGGCTCAACAGGCAGGCGGAATGAACGCACAAAACCTGTTTGCGATGGGTCAACAGCAACAGGCACAACAGCAGTCTGCACCGACACCGTCAGCTCCTGCCAACAGTTGGAAATGCTCCTGCGGTGCAACAGCCACAGGTAAATTCTGCCCTGAATGCGGAAGTAAAAAGCCTGAGCCTCAACAGGCAAATTCTTGGAAGTGCAAATGCGGAGCAACAGCTACAGGAAAGTTCTGCCCTGAGTGCGGTTCTCCAAAGCCTGCTGACTCTGAGGGCTGGACCTGTTCCTGTGGAGCCGTAAACAAGGGTAAATTCTGTGCCGAGTGCGGTGCAAAAAAGCCTGAGGGTGCACCTCTTTACCGCTGTGACAAGTGCGGTTGGCAACCGGAGGACCCACATAACCCACCAAAATTCTGCCCTGAATGTGGCGATATATTTGATGATAACGACAAGCAGTAAAAACTAATTGATACTAAGGAAATGCTGATTAAACAGCGTTTAGCGTGATTTAATCGGTGTTTTCCTAAATA
Organism: Ruminococcus sp.; assembly: GCA_051880975.1. GTDB lineage: Bacteria > Bacillota > Clostridia > Oscillospirales > Acutalibacteraceae > Ruminococcoides. The sequence continues at coordinate 42,260 of JBJEOZ010000006.1, read as the reverse complement.
AGGAGTGAGGATTTTGCCTGTATTACAAGAATACAAATGTCCATGCTGTGGAGGCAGTATAAACTTTGACAGCAGTATTCAAAAGATGAAGTGTCCATATTGTGATACTGAATTTGAAATGGAAACCTTGAAAGCCTATGATGATGCCCTAAAGAATGAACAGGCTGATGATATGAACTGGGAAACCTCTGCCGGAAGTGACTGGCAGGAGGGAGAGGCAGACGGACTGAGAACATATGTATGTAAGTCCTGTGGCGGTGAAATTGTGGGTGACGAAACCACCGGTGCCACATCCTGCCCATTCTGCGGAAATCCTGTTGTAATGATGGGTCAGTTCTCAGGAGAATTAAAGCCTGACTATGTTATACCCTTTAAGCTTGACAAAAAAGCCGCAAAAGAGGCTCTTAAAAAGCATTATCAGGGCAAGAGGTTATTGCCGAAGGTGTTTAAGGACGAAAACCATATTGACGAAATCAAGGGTGTGTATGTACCTTTTTGGCTGTTTGATGCAGACGCCGACGCAAACATTCGCTACAAGGCAACCAGAGTTCGCACATGGAGCGACAGTGACTATGATTACACCGAAACAAGCTATTTTTCAGTTCTCAGGGGCGGTTCAATAGGCTTTCAGCGTGTTCCTGTGGACGGCTCATCAAAGATGGCAGACGACCTTATGGAGTCCATTGAGCCTTTCGATTTTTCCGAGGCTGTTGATTTTCAGACAGCATATTTATCAGGATATTTGGCAGATAAATATGATGTTAATGCTGAACAAAGTGTTAACCGTGCAAATGATAGAATTAAGAAAAGTACAGCAGATGCCTTTGCATCAACTGTTCAGGGGTATTCTACTGTTGTTCCTGAGTCAACAAATATTTGCCTACATAACGGAAAAGCAAAATATGCCCTTTATCCTGTGTGGCTCTTAAACACCACTTGGAAAGGCGAAAAATACACCTTTGCTATGAACGGACAGACAGGTAAACTTGTGGGAGATTTGCCCACAGATAAATCCGCATTCAGAAAATGGCTGTTTGGACTTTGGGGTATTGCAAGTGCAGTAACCTTTGGACTGACCTATTTGTGGTGGCTGTTGTAAGGAGGGTTGTGAAAAATGAAAAGAAAATTACTATCGGTATTGTTTGCTGTTGTTATTTGTTTTTCAACAGTAGTGCCTGTGTTTGCAGACGATAATAGCCTTAGTCTGATAAGGTTGGTGGATGATGCAGATTTACTGACAGACAGTCAGGAAACTACTTTATTGAAACAGCTTGATAAGGTTAGTGAAAAGAATGAAATGGATGTTATGGTGGTCACTGTAGCAAGTCTTGAGGGCTATACCCCACAGGAATACGCCGATGATGTTTTCGACCATTGCGGTTATGGGATTGGTGACAACAATGACGGCTTGTTACTCCTTGTAAGCATTGAGGATAACGACTGGCATATCTCCACATCAGGATACGCTATTACTGCATTTACAGATGCAGGTATAGAGTATATGTCAGAGAAATTTGTACCTTACCTCAGCGATGGGGAATACTACAAGGCATTCTCTACCTATGCTGATTTGTGCGACCAATTTATCACACAGGCTAAAACAGGCGAGCCATATGACACAGGGAATTTGCCAAAGGAACCTTTTAAGATAGGTTTTAATGTATTAATCGCCCTTGGCGTAGGTCTTGTGTTCGCTCTGATTGTTGTTTTCTATATGAAAAGCAAGCTGAAGTCCGTCAGATTCCAGCCTGCGGCAACCAGCTATGTTAAAAGCGGAAGTATGAATATCACACAATCAGGTGACTTCTTCCTCTATTCTCACCTTGATAGAAGGGCAAGACCAAAGGATAACGATTCCGGCGGGTCAAGTACACATACTTCATCTTCCGGCTCAACACACGGCGGAGGCGGAGGAAAGTTTTAACCCATAGGGGATAGGATATATTTTCCTTTGTTAAGCATTGTAAATATAAGCGAAGTTAACACAAAAATCCGATTGATTTTCAGTAAGAAAACCAATCGGATTTGCCTTTTTATCCTATTATATTCGCCCAAAATGCCCGCATTGATTACATATCAACAGAAAGTGTAAATTCATTATATCCCTGAACAGCCTCCTTGAATACTTCAATGATTTTGCATATTTCGTCTGACAGTTCCACTGATGTTATCTTTTTAGGCTTGTAAATAATTTTTATGTTTGCAGGTACATACATAATACCTGTTAATGCATCCCAAAGTGCATCCAAATTCTCCCCATACCACTCGGGTAGTTCTAATTTTTCCTGTATTTTTTTGTGAACTTCGCCCAAGTACCGGCAGTCGGAAAAATCCAAAATTCTCTCAACAACCTTTTTATCGTTAATTTGCATAATAATTATCCCTCCTATTGAATCTGTACAAAAGTCATATAGTGATCATATGTTGCGAAAATTAAGCCGTCATTAGAATATATCAATCTGTGATGATTTCTATATCCAAAATCATAATTGATATCTGCTTCAAACCAAACTCGTCCTTCTGTTTGTGGCAAATGCCCATTTCTGTTTTTATAAACATCCCCACCGATTATCATTCCGGGTGCAACACTACCAAGGTTACCCAGAAAACTAATCCAACCCAAATTTTTAGCGTGTTGCTTGGTTATGTAATTTGAAGGCAGAACACCTGTTAATTTCACAACATAATCAGCTCCGTTAAGCCCGTCCTGTGTTGCAAATCCTGCAAAAACTGCACTAATATTTTTTATTTTACATCTGCAATTTATATGCAAAGGTGGCACCTCGTATATTATTTCATCTTTTAGATATACTTTACCGTGATTTAAACGACATTGCAAACAGGTTTTTAAGTCCAAAATCGCAATCCAGTTTTTATAGTCATTACTATCGTGGACACGAGGCTGAAAAGTTTCAAGTAAATCTTTTTGAAGATTATACTCATTAATGTATGTTTTACTTATAATTCGTTTCATATAAACAAAAAATCTCCTTTTCGTTGTTGCGTATTTTTGTTACCAAAACCGACTTAAAATTATAAGACCATCTAAACATGGTTTGTTCCATATCATATTATAGAACAAATGTTCGTATTTGTCAAGTTCTATTTCAAATAGGGGGAAAACTTGTTTTACCAACAGAAAAAACGACAACATTCTTTCGAACATTGTCGTTTTTTGTAATATGTCAAGGTTGAGCAAAAAAGATGTTTTTGTTGATTTTTATGGTAGTTTCGAACCAACGAAAATAAATAGCAAGGTATTTAGTGATATTCTGCCTAAGGCAGAGTGATATTTTCACTTCGTGAAAGTTATATTTATGCTATGCATAAGTGATATTATATTCGCCCAAAACTACCCAAAGGGCAATATCACTTGGCAAAGCCAAATATCACTGCGAAGCAATATAACTCGCTAAAAAGCGAATATAACTGAAAAAGACGATTGCACAAACAATCGTCTTTTTCTTGTCAAGGTTGTGCATAAAAGATGTTTTTGCAGATTTTCATGGTAGTTTCGAACCAGCGAATTCAGAAACAACTAAAAACTTCATCGTTATTATTTTAGCTTTTGCTCTGCCTTGTATGAGCAATATTATATTCACACAAAACTGCCTGAAGGGCAATATCAAGTGGAGTAAATCGCATTTCACTACGAAGCAATATAACGCACTATAAAACTAATACAACTGAAAAAATTTTTCGTCTGGGAGGTGAAATTTGAATTCTCGTACCGTCGTAAGTACGTTTTGTTACGAACGGGTAACTAAACACGACTTTTGTAAAAAAGTAAGAGCAATCGATACATAACTTACTCCAAAGTGTACTAATGCGATATGATTTATATTTCAGATAAATGACCATATCACAAACCAAGCCGAAACTCAGAATAGAACGTCCAATGCCAAAAGGCTGAGGTATAGCTTCATCGGTTCGTCCGCGGTACTCCCGTTTCTTAGTTATTTGAAATCTGAATACGCTGGTGGATTTTTGCAGAGACATCGTCATACAGATCTACATTAAAACCTTCTGCTACTTCAAAACTAACAAATAAACAGTATGGTATTGCTTCGCTAATTTTGGCGGCTTCTTCTTTACAGTTTACTTTTATGATAAGGTCATCATCATTCCAGACAATTGAATTTTCTCCAGTAAAAATCTCATGTTGTAAAGTACCCTTTCGGACTGCTTGCCATTCCGTATTTTGTCGGTCGGGGACAAGACCCTTTCCACCGTCATCAATATTAAACCACAGTTGCGCACCGCGATATGTTTGCTTATTTGAGGCAACAGGAGAAATGTAGGCTAATGTAACGGTTAGCCTTCTTTTCATTAATCGAGTTGAAAAATCTACAGGAAGTGGGAGCTTAAAAATATCTCCCTTATCTTTCTTTAGTGCACCAAGCCCAATAAGTGTTATGCGTTCTTTAGTACACTCTATAACACGGTTTATATTAGGTATGCCGTTTCCGAGCCACTTACTTAATTGTTTTGGTGAAGCACCCATGGTAAGGGCGAGTTTGTCGGCAATTGGTTTCCATGAAGCACCATGAGCAAGCATCGCCTTCAAAAGGATTGCGGTTGAATCAACTGGCATATTAGTACCTGTTTGGTTAAGAAAAACTTGATCAAGTACATCATGGCATTTGGCGGCTTCATGTGTTATTTGAGCAGCGGCATCACTAGTTCCAAATGAAAAAGCACATCCATCGATATCGCCTGTCCCATATGGAGCGGCAGATAAACATCCCGGTTCACGCGAAGATTCTACCCAGTCGATTTCACCATTATGTTTTCCCCTGATGAACTCTCTGCCACCATAGTAAAACAAGTCCGGAGCAATAACAGAGCGATAACCCTTACCAATTGCAGATATAGGGGAAGGTAGCCCTCTATCGACAGCCAAAATACGACGCTCTGTTTCATTTGTATTCGTAAAATCATCATATAGTGCGCCAATTGTCAGTCCATTCAAACTTTCTGCTGGTGCAAGTATTTTTAGATTGCGTTGGTTATCCTTAATGATTTCACCAAAAACTTTGCTTCGCTGTGTTATATCAAGAGATTTTAGCTCATCGAATGATTTGCCTACAAAGTTTACGACCTCTGGATGATTTCCAGCGCTTATAATAAACAGAATTTTGTACTTATAAGCAAGAAAGTCAAGCAATCGCGCAGTTGGACTCATGGTGACAGCCAATTGCCGAACAGGATCCCCAATGGACAGATTAATTACTTTGGTATTGGGGGCAGTTGCGCTTTCCTCGCCATCGCCTTCCATCATTCTCCTTACAGCCCGATGAAGAACATCAATAAATAAGCTGTCATCAGGAACACTTTCTGTTACCTTGTCAAATCCGCTTTGCTTTGGTCGGAGAATAGGACGCACATAAACAGGACTACTAATAGGGGTATCATTTCTCTTGAGGTCGCCGTAAATAGCAAGTGATACCATTGATGTACCGTGAATGCGATATTTGCTTTCATATCCCGAAGCGTAGTCATCAGGATCATCAATGATAACTCGTCCACGTAGTAGGTGGTGATTCTGCATTGGCATACCGTCAAAAACAGCAACAACAGCATCACCCCTTGGTAATGGTACATCTTCCTCGTTAGCAACATAACTCTCGGAATCAGTTGTAGAAACAAACACAGATTGGCATGTAGGCCGGAAAAACATGATATCGTCAACCTGCGATAATTCAATTTCTTCGTATCGATTAACTAAGCCTTCGATAGAAATTCTCGGAAGTTCAACTAATATGCCGTGGTAAAAAATCTCACTTATTATGCAATCTTGAATCACACGACCGCCTAATGATTGAATTTCTCGGCGAATAGTTTCAGTAGCAATATTTCGTTTTGTTGCATCACTTCTAAAAAACAATTCGATTTCAAATGGCACAGGAGAATTACCGTCAAATTCCAAAGACTCACGCCAGTACTCCACAGCATGCGTTTCTGCAATTCTATCCTGTGCATCCCATTTTCTTATGTTTTTTATGTGAGTAAAAATATCGCGGAGTCCCGTGAAATTTCTCTTGAATACATCAGTCTCTCCATTTTCGTATCTTTGCCACAATGATAGCAATTGAAGCATTGCCTGCTGGTTAGACATTACGCAATATAACTTTCCATTTAGAAAATCATCAACTCTTTGCCCAGAGTCTTTATTGATTTGATAGAAATCATCATCTGGTTCAAATGGATTAGCTTCACTATCAAAAATCCATTCAAAACCTTCAGTGTGCTTGACTGCGGTATAAAAACTATCGACCGTTCCAATTATTTCAAAAACCAAAGCAAACTCAGGATTAATTCCAGTTGGAGACTGTTGAATCTTCAGTGTTTTTTGCTCAAAAGCGGTTTTGAGCACATTAAAGGATGGCTGCAATCGAGTGAATTGTCTTCCGAAAGAGGGTTTAATGGTTCTGGTAAAAACAGGATTTTTTTGTTCGCGATCCGCTTGCTCTGGAGACGGAAACAGTATTAAAGGTCTGTCTGGCATGTTTCTACTCCTTTCTGATCATTATGCGCTACGATTACTTGAGACTGCCAACTATGAATTGCTCTCTCGGTGATTTCTTTCACATTATCATTCGGCAGATTTAAAATATATTGTCTATAAACTGAGAGTGCGAATTCCTCCGCTTCTGCATAGCTTATGCCTAAAGTTTTCTTAGCCAGTGTGCTCGGTTGCATTCCAAACTTAAAATCTTTTTCTTTTTCAAAAAAGCGATAATACTCTTCTAAACGACTTCGGGTTGGTCTGGGTATTTCAAGACGGATTTGAAATCTCCGCCATGCTGCTTTATCAAGCAAAGTATCGTGATTTGTCGCGGCAATAGCAATAACATAACTTGGAAGAGCATCAATCTGCATGAGCAGAGAACTTACGACTCGCTTAATTTCACCTGTTTCATGAACATCGCCACGTTCTTTTCCCAATGTCTCAAATTCATCAAAAAACAGGACACATTCTCTTGTTTTAGCGTACTCAAACAATTTCGATAATCTGGACGCTGTTTCGCCGAGATAGGAGCCAATGATACTCTCATATCTAACCGTAAGGAGTGGAACCATTAACGCTTCGGCTATTGCTTCTGCCAACGAGGTTTTACCATTTCCGGGTGGGCCAATTAATAAAATTTTATTTCTAGGTTCTATTCCATATGATTGCAGCAAATCAGAACGGTTTTGTTCGATAATTAAATCTTGACAAGCCGACCGAACATTGTCTGGAAGAATAAGATGATCCAATCTCTTTCGGGGGATCTTTTCGGAAAATAAGCTTTGTTCATTCATACCACCACGAATAATCGCTGGCGAAGTCATATTTTCTTTTGCAATTGGTCTGCGCGAATTTTTTAATAATTCATCAATTTTTGTTGCAAGTACAGTGTGCTGCTTTGCACGTTCTTCTGCGCATAATGCTTCTGCGGCTTTCCTAAAACTCGCAGAATCATTTATTAAACCGTATTTTATTAATTCACATAACAAATCTGCTCTTGCCATAATTATTTACCTCCTAATATTTCCAATGATAAATGGCAAGCAGTGTCATAACAGGCCATCAGGAACATCGATGAAATTGTTTTCGCAAAAATCATAAAAACTCTTTACCGCCAAATTGCTTGGTACAACATGACCGTTTTCCCAACGGTTTATAGTTGAGTAGCTAACATTAATTGCAGTTGCCAATTGTTTTTGGCTTAGTTTTAGTTTCCTGCGGACAGAAATGACAAACTCTGAAAAAGTCATTGTTGCACCTCCAATATAGCATATGCTACAATTCTTTTACTATATTAGTATAGCATATGCTATACTAATATGCAATGACTTTTTGATACATTTTGCCACTTAATAAAATGAACTTTAAATTTATATAAAGGTATATTTTTATAGCTCCTGTTCCACCTCGTATCCACCGACAAATACCACCTTGATTTTCTCCTTTGATTCAACAATTACACAATCAATAATTTGTCTGATTATTACATCGTTAAATTCCATGGGGTGATTTTTAAGACCTTCGATAATTTGGAAGATTTCATCAAGTCTTGTTTTTGTATTTGCCTGTCTGTTGCTTGAGTTTTCATATATTTGCAGTTCCTTTTGCAGACTGTGTTTTTTGATTACGATTTCCTCAAGCTGTGATTCCAAGGCTTCTGCGTTCTCCATATCGGAGGTTATCCGATTAAGTATATCGGCATATTCTTTGTCAAGCCTTGCGATTTCTATTTGGATATCTATTGTTTTATCCTCAGTTTCTTCGCCTGAGAGTCCTATTCGTATGTGTTGCTTAAGCTTTTCAAGCACTTCCGAGCATTTACCTATGTTATTCTGAACAGCGTGTACAATAGCACTTTGCAGGACGCTTTCTTCAACAGAAGAGGAGTTGTGACAATACTTTTTTCCGTAGTCAAGTCTGTTTATACACCGCCAAACAATTTTCTTTTTACCGTCTGTTGTTGTCCATGTACATCTGCGATAGGGAGTATGACACTCGCCGCAGATTAGGAGTTCCGATAAAGCGTATTTGCTAGAATACTTACCAAGTTCAGTTTTTGTGCCAACTTGTTTAACCTTTTTCTTACTGCTTCTTCTCGCCATTTCCTCCTGCACACGATTAAATTTTTCGGGAGAGATAATAGCCGGATGATTGTTTTCTACATAGTATTGAGCTCTTTCTCCATCGTTTCTTTTAACCTTTTTCGAGATACAGTCAATTACATATGTCTTGTTTATCAGGGCATCACCTTTATACTTCTCATTTGAAAGTATGGATTTTACTGTTCCGTAATACCACACTTTCTTTCCTGTGGGAGTTTTAATCTGATTATCGTTCAGATAATCAGCAATTTTGCGGATACTGTCACCCTCAAGGTATTTATCATAAATCTCTCTGATGATTTTTGCTTCACCTTCAACTATTTCAGGTTTTCCGTCTGAGCCTTTCTTGTATCCCAGAAATGAGTTATAGGAGAATACTACGTTGCCTTCTTTGGCGCTTTGCTGCTTGCCCCACCTGACATTGGCACTGATATTCTCTGCTTCGCTCTGTGCTATACTGCCGTAGATTGTAATATAGAACTCTGCGCCTGCATCCTTACTGTGAAGTCCCTGTTCTTCAAAAAAAACATCAACATTTAGCTCTTTCAGAATTCTTATATATTTCAGACAGTCAAGTGTATTTCGTGAGAACCTTGAAATTGACTTCGTTATAATCATATCAATTTTATGCCGCTTGCAGGCTCGAATCATTTTCATAAATTCATCTCGCTTTTTTGCGCTTGTTCCCGATATACCTTTGTCTGCATAGATTCCTGCAAAAGACCATTTCGGCTCACTGTTGATTTTGTCGGTATAATGCTTTACCTGAACCTCATAGCTGTTGAGCTGTTCTTCCATTTGGGTGGATACACGGCAGTATGCGGCTACCCGAATCTGTCTGTAAGCTGTTTCAGACTGCGTTTCGGTATTAAGCGTGGGAGCTATGTAATTGACTTTTCTTTGCAGCACTTTTTGCTCCATATTGTACCTCCGATTTTTTGATTATTCTTAAGAGTTATTTCTATATAGTCTTTGTCAAGCGTTATTGCGGTAACTGTCCGAGAGAATAGCGATAATGAAAAAGCTGAAAGCGGACTCGTGTTAAAGTCTGCTCTCAGCTTTTCCGTTATGTGATTCATATTTTTGATATTAGCATACTTCAGGGATGCATTTCTGAATATCATCTCCGTAATACTGTCTTTGTTGATTTCGCCGTGTTCAAGGTATTTCCTTATCTCATTTTCAAGCCTTACGCTTTCCTTGCTGATTACACCGCAGTCATCATTATCCTTTATCAGGTCGGGATTTTTAATTATGCGGTTGAGCAAGTCTGTTATTTGCTCAATCAGCGTATCATCGTTAAGGTGTATTATATTATGACATTCGCTGTTTTTGCAAACCCATCTTGTACCCTGAACACATCTCATTTCGTGATTGCGCCTTAACGGTGAACCGCAGTCGGCACATAATATCGGGACATTGAGATTATATATGTCAGACGATCTGTCAACACCCTTTTGAGTGTCCCTTGCAGATTTTACTTTGTTTGCCTTTTCAAATGTATCTTTATTGATTATAGGTGGATAAGCATCTGTTCCTGTGTAAATATCATCATCAATCATTCGCTTGATTTTCCCTTTGTTCCACGATACTTCACCGACCATATATTCAATATTTTCCGAAATCAGAAGCTGTGCTATTTTTATCAATGACAAGCCGTTAATATACAGGTCAAATATTCTTTTCACTGTTGTTGACTCTGTCGGATTTACCGTAATAATACCGTTTTGATAGGCATATCCGTATTTAACACTTCTGTTTTTCATCGTTCATATCCTTTCATTTAATAATCTCCGTTAATTCAAGTCCACCCGATAGTGTGAATACAAGCTTATTGTCATAGCCTGCTTTAATCCGCTCTACCGTGTCGTTGAACATTTCTTCATTGAAACCGTCACGGTAATCAAAGTTATCTATTATTTCGCTGAGATGTTTCAGATTGCTTATTGTTTCCTCTGAGAAATCATCGTTTAACAGAAGCTTTCTCTTACTGCGTAGCTTTGATATTTTAGAGTTTATTTCAAGCGCCTGCTTTGAAAACTCACTTTCACTTAATATGGATTTTGTGCGGAGCCTTGATATCATAAGATTCTGCGTGCTTAAATCTGCTATCTGTTTATCTATAGCCGATATTGATGCCTGATTGGGATTTGTTGTTTCCTCTATGTATTCAAGCTGATTAATCATATTGTCGAGTATTTCCGATTTGTATCTTTTGAGCTTGCTCATCATTGTAGTATAAGCACTGTATATATCTGTTTCAAGCAGTGTTTGCGTTGCGCAATTTGTTTTTAGCGATGCTTTATATGAACAGCCCCAATATACTTTGTTATTGATTACTATTCGTCTGTAATTGTGACCGCATTCACAACACTTTATGACCTTGCTCAATGGATATGAAACATTTGAATGCTGTACGCTTTTTCTTCTCTGCAATTCTTTTGCGGCGTTAAAGGTTTCCTTTGATATAATTGCGGCATTACTGTTCTCAATGTAGTATTTAGCACATTCGCCTCTGTTTTTCTTCCTGACAAAGGGGAAGGATTCTGTGGTATATGTTTTTTGCAGTAATGCATCTCCCATATATCTCTCGTTATTAAGAATATAGTCCACCGAGAAGCAATGCCATCTTCCTTTTCGGGACGGTATATTATTTGCATTGAGTGTATTTGCTATGGCTTGTTTTCCCATACCCTGCAAGTATAGTGCAAATATTGTCCTTACTGTTTTAGCTTCATCTTCATTGACTATAAGCTCGTTGTTTGATATCCGATAACCAAATGCAGGATATGTAGTGTTGAAATCGCCTGATTCCATTCGTTTGCGATAACTCCACCGCATATTATCGGAAATATTGATTGATTCCTGCTGTGCCGCAAGACCGGGCAGCGTTACAAATAGTTCGGCATTCATTTTTTCTGAATCAAGTGCCTGTTCTTCAAAATACACACGGACACCTAATGTCTTAAGCATTCTCAGTACGGTCAGCAAATCACTTGTATTTCGTGCAAACCTTGAAATTGATTTCGTAATAATGCAATCAATCTTATGGTTTTCGCAGTCCTTTATGAGCCGTTTGAATTCGTCACGCTTTTTAAGTGATGTTCCCGATATGCCTTCATCGGCATATATATCAACCAACTCATATTCGGTATGCACCTTTGAATAATCGGTATAATATTTTATCTGAGCCACAAATGAATTCATCTGATCCGAAGAATCACTTGATACTCTGCAATAAGCTGCCAATCTGATTTTTTCGTCATTCTTTTTTGTCGGCTGTATCTCAGTAACTACCATTTTTCTTCCTTTTCTATAAATCTGTTTTTGCAAGACAACAATATCACAAGAGTTTGAAACTATCCAGCGAATATTACATCTTTTTTGAATTATTTTTATGCGGTCAGCAATATGCTTTCAGATTCTTCCAAGACGATTCCCAAAATGCTTTTGTATTCTTCCTCTGACAGCAAATTCATATTCAAAAGAAGATTTAACATATTTAACTCATAGTAACATTCTGAATTTTTTATTGCTTTACTCTTATTCATCATCTTTAGTTTCCTCTGATGTTTTTTGATTTTCGATATTTTTGTCAGCGTTTGAAGCTGCGTTGCAAAGACACATCAAGGCCACACCGATAAATGCACCTATAAATAAACCAATAATAAAACCTATCATTTTAATTTCTCCAATCTATAATTATATTTTGTTACGGCAGGCAACAGCTATGCAAAACATAACCGCTGCCTGCTGTCTTATATCAATCGTTTTGCAAGGCGGTTTACATACACAACACCGCTGTCGGCACATAGGGTTGAATTTCTGTAAGACATCTAATGTGCTATTACTTAGGCATCGGGATTTCTCCCAATATGAAACCGCCTTGCTTTGGTTGGTATTTATCCTCAATATCCCCCAACCGGGAACACATCAGACGGTCAATGCATTTTGACCTCATTGGAATTTCACCACCGTGAGGATCTCCCACAGCCGCCCTCATTGCTTGCGACGGTTTTATCTCGCTCGAGCTGTGACTGGACGGAAGTATCATTATACCTTCTGCCTGTCATCGCCGTCATTGAATTTGCCTTTCAATGTCTGAGTCCTGAAGACCTGTAAAGGTGTTCGCTCATGTAGCTCGTCCGTTCCGAACAGCAGAAGGAAAGTATCTGATGTGCTGATATTTATTTTTCAAGGTTCAAAAGGGGTAAAAAAATACCCCTCACTTTATTTGCCGTTAAGTGAGGGGTTTGATAACCATAAAATCAAAAAAATTTTATTTTTTTATGATTTTCTTAAGTTTTTTGAGAATGCGATGCTTTCTTTTATTGACTGCCGCCTGTGAAATCCCAAGTATTTTTGCTGTATCACGTTCTGTCATTTCATCATAGAACAGCATTTTTATAATATTTAGTTCTTCGGATGTTAGCTCTTGCATAGCAATATGTAAATTCTCAACATCATCATTAATCTGTGCTGAACACTCTACACTTTTGCTGACATCATAAAACTGTATTGAATTATCATTTATCAGCCTTTCCAAAGAATCTTCACGGCTCGGAATAACCCCTATGATATTTCCATTCTTATCTTTGAGTACATGCTCAACCTTAAGGTCTTTCTCAAAATATTTCATTTTTCTTTGACCTTTCGTATAAGCAGTATAAACTTCATTGGTCACTTCAATGTAATGACCGTCTATCCATAATTTTTTCAATTATGTTTCCTCCTGTTCTGTATGACTTTTTGCGTTCAAACAGGACAGGAGGTCCTCGGATAAAACAAATTTCGCAGTTATGGGCAAAAAAATAACGCACTTGAATGTATCTAAGTGCGTTATACTGACATCCAACATATTTGTATTTATATGGAAATAAAGTAGATATGTATAGATAAATATTGTATTTTGTCGAAAATAAAAATACCGCAATGCCTCTTGGCACTACGGTATATAAAAAGACTATTATTCGTAATATTTCGAGCTTTATCTGCTTGTCCCCTATCAGAACAACCTCCATACGACAAAATTCTTTCCAAAACACAATGATAACACTGTAATTTGAAAAAATATGTCATATTTTGTGCTAAATGATAAAACTCTGCTTTTACATTGTATAGAGAGCTTATATTTTATTTTATCAAAATATCTATACCAGGGTGTAATATATCTTTTGACAGCATCATCTCGAAAAAAGCACAATATTTCTTGCAGTGTTGTACCGAAGCTTTCCCGGAGGAAAGCCGCATCCTGCAAGGTAAGAAGCATTGCACTCAAACTCAAGCTTTACAGAGAAAACTGCTTTTTGCCTGTTGTTTGCAATAATTCTGCACAGCTCATCCCTGTCATGAGCTATTAATCCGTTAAGCTTAAAATAATTCAGATTATTTTCTGTGCACTTCGGGTAAACACTTCTGTCAAAAATATGGTCAACGGCTATTTCATCATCACTTAGATTAAAATAATCGTAGGAGCCTTCACCGTAGATTGTATCCCATGTTACATCAATGTGCGCCGTCACGCCGTCAATTCTTGTAATATTCCACGCATGAGCTTCAGTTGTACCGTCAGGCTTTATACCTGTGCCTGTGACAATTATTGACGCAATATACATACGGTCACACAAGAGCTTATACGCATGGGCAAAGCCTTCACATACACAGCATCCCTTAACCAATGCGCCGACAAGAGAAAAGCATTCCCCGTCATATGGAGGTTTAGCCATTACGATATTCTGCTGCATCCAGCGGTGCGCTTCAATCTGTCTGGCAAGCGGTTTCATATTCGGCTTGATGTAAGTCTGAATAAACCTATCAATCTTATTCTGCGCTGTCTGCCACAATGACTGAGCTTCCGCTTTTGAATATTCATAGCTGAACATCAGTTTAAATCCGAACGGAGATTTACCTATCATAACGCGTCGGCTGTTAAGGTAAAAGAACACAGGATTGTCAAAGAGTACGGCGTTGATGATTTTTTGAATATCCACTGATGATGCATCGCGGATTGACAACACATGCTCAAAGCGCAGAAGTGCTTCACAAATACTGTTATAAATTTCTTTTTCTCCGTCTGACAGACGGGAATAGTAATACTTTGAACCCTTGTCATCCATAATCCACCATCATTTATTCTTGATCAGACTGTTGTTCGAAACAAGCACATCGTCCTCGTAGATGCGAATTGATTTTTTGCCGTCAGGCGAGGTATATTTAAATTCGCCGTCCTTTTTACCTCTGTTCCAGTATCCTTTCAAAATACCGCCGTCTGCATAGGTGTAAACACCCCAACCTTCCGGATAGGAATAGGTGTACCAGTCACAATCTAAAGTATCTCCGTTCTGATAATGGCAGAGCCATGTACTTTTAATTCCCCATCTTCCTACCCGAGCCTTAAAATATCGCACAAGTCTGCGTCCGTCAGGTAAGGTTACAATCAGGTCGTGTTCAGAAGATAAAATATCGTCAATAAAGGTTCCTTCTTCACGAATTCTTCGGTAATCAGTCCGAACACCTTTTCCATGGTGCTTATCATTTTTCCATTCACCCTCATAACGGTACGCACTGGTATCGGAATATTCAATTCCAAAGCCCTCTCGTGCACCGTGATTCCACTCACCTTCATATATCAAACCGTTGGTATAATACTTTTTTCCTTTGCCATGAGGATATCCCTCATCGTCTGTTTCACCCTCATAGGATTCAAGCTTAAGGAGCAGGCGGTCATACTCACGCTCCATTGCACCACGGCGTCTTTGATTTTTCTGCCAATCCAACGCCTGCTCGCTTGGATTTTCTGTAGAAAGCTCCCACGCCATACTGTCGGAATAACCGCTGTTATTCATAAGAGAAAGAATCTTAACAAGCCTATCGAGCTTTTGTTTGTCAGTCATATCTTCGGTAAATATGTCCTGAAGTTCAAGAGCGTCCTGTTCTTCCAATGTCAGATTTTTTTCGCACATAATGTCCTCCTATTTCATAAAACATTGAAGAATTAACTTGTCAAACTCACAAATACCGTTTACAAGCTTTCGGCAGGAAATTTCAGCAGGCTTTTCAGGTGTGATAACATACTCTTTTCCTGCAATCGAAACAGTGACCGTATCTTCTGCGACAGACACGATTTCAAGCTCCATAACACCTTTCTGAAAGCCGTAACAGCCTATCATATCAAGGTAAACGGTGCCTTCATCTGCTTCAATCTCTTTCTTCTGCATATAATCATCGGAAGCAGACTGTGCACCTAAATTGCCTATTCGTAATACTTTCAGGTACGGCGCCTTCTTTTTCTCATACAATGCGGCGTTGCTTCTGATATGCTCAATATCAAGAACACAAGCCACCGACATATCATCGGCACTGCCCTGCGCCGAAAGCTCCGGCAGATAATCTGCAAGGCCCTGCACAGCCTTTTCCTCTGCTTCGGTTGCAAAGGAGCTAAGCACCGTGCGATAGAAATTGTGCAGATGTCTGTCCTTACTGAAAGAGTCATCAATGCCGTCACTGCCGACAAATACGGCGGCAGGAAGCTCCCGACTGAAAAAATAACGGAATTCACTGCCTGCGTTTGAATCGCAGATAGAGGTTGTAACATTGAGAAAGCACTGCTCATCCCACGGAATCGGCTCGCAGTCTGTTCCGTCCATACCGAAGGCAACGCACTTTCCGTCACCGATATGCACTCCGAACCAGAAGTCATCGGTAATGACTGCACCTATGAGCGTAGCACCGTATGCCGAATGCACCTTTTCGCCCTTTTCATATCGGGCTTTGGCTTTTTCCGACACCTCGGTCATTTCTTCTTCCCCAAAGGGATCAGCGGCAATATCTTCTTCAACGAGGATATTCCAGTTTGTCACCACACTGCGCATAAACCAGCGCATCTGCTCTTCAATCTGTTTATCTGTTATGCACGCACCCAGTGCGTCGGCAAAGTTCTTTGCCTTATTTTTCAGAAACGAATCGTCTGTCAGCTCTTCCTGTGATGTATCGGCGCAAACAGCAAAAGCGTCTGCAACACAGCGACAAAATGCCTGAACTGCAAAACGGCTTCCACGGTCGGAACGGAAATAATCCGCACCGCCGTGTCCGTCTGAAATAACAGCGAGCTTATAGCTATCTGCTTCTATGCTTGCCGAATAATCCTGACAAACCGTTCCCTTTTTTATGTGTGACGCACCGATGCTCGTAAAATGAAAGCTGCGGTACATATCAATCACCAATTCCAATCTTCCTGATTGCCGGAGGAAACAGGTGTATTACCGATTTCAACTCCGTCTGTCGCATTATTTGATACGGTTGTCTTAATAGCGTCAATAGTTTCGTTCTGTTTATTTGTTGCCTGATCAACACCGCCCTTGCCTACGCCGCTGGACTTGGAGCCTATCTGAGAAGCGGTAACCGATACAAAGCGGATCATCTTAGTAAGAGCCTCGGGAGTGTGAACAGTTATAACTGCTTCTTTATTTCCTGTAAACTCAGCGAGGACATCCTTGTTAGCATCCTCTCCGATAGCGACAGCTACCTTGATTGCCTTTTTAAACCAGTTATTCTCCTTGAGCTTGCCGAGCTCCTTTTGATAATCATCGGTCGGCTCACCGTCAGAGAGCAAAAAGATTGCCGGGGCATATGAACCTGCCACATCGCTCATAAACGCTTTACGTGAGAGCTTTTCATTAAGCATTTTGCACATCTCGCCGAAATCGGTGAGACCGTCTGCATTCAGATCATTCCACTGAAAATCTTTCGCATCCATAGGAGCCGGAGTAATCCAGCGTGCACCGCTTGAAAATTCCAGCACTGCAATTTTAATAGCCGCATCGGCGTTCTCACCGGAAAGCTTGCAAATTTCGGGAAGAACCTCCTCAATTGCGGAGTTAAGTGTGCCGATTTTGCTTCCGTCCATACTTCCCGATGTATCTACCAGGAAAAAGAGTGTCATTGTTCTGCGTGCAACCTCAACCGCACCGCCGTATGGACTTTTATCATTTATTGTTGACATAATAGAATTCCTCCTGCAATTAGTATTATTTACTGTATTCTACAATTCCCATACCGTTCGGGAAATGGATAGCCTTGATTGCCATTATAGGAGCAACCTGTCCCTTTGCAATAGGCTTGAGAGCACCGTCCTGTGTTTCAACATTCCACACTATGTCGCTTAAATTTCTCAGTCCCCACATTGCAGGGTTCTGAGGATTACGGTTCACTTCTCCGATCACCTCGGTGAAATCATCACTGCTCTTATCAATATGACAGCGGTACATCTTCACGCCGGGGAATAAAGCCAGTCCGTATTTGTGGTTATGACAGTTGAGCACAGGCGGCTTTGGAATTTTCTGACCGCAGTTGACGCAGAAAGCATCTCCTGCAACATTGATAAAGGTTTCGCTGCCGCAGGGACAGGTGATTATTGTATCACGAAGTCTTGTAAAGGCAATCTGCCAATCGTTGTCGGTCAGACGAGGTGATTTTCCTGACATCGCATCCTTCGATAGCGACTCGATAAATTTATTCTGAATGAATTTCGGATACATCGGCCAGAATTTTATAGCATTTGAATGAACGCCACGCACAGGTCTGTTGCTGTCATCGGTCGGGTCGTAAATAAAAATCGGATCTATGCCGTAGTACTTAAGCTCCAGTTCCTCGGTAAGACAGGGTGCTGAAACAACACGCTTGCCCTCAAGCGGATGATCGAGAAACAAGAGGCGGAACAATACCACCGCCAGAGAGAATCGGTCGGTTTTGGCATCGGGTCGCTTTATATTGCGGACAACCTCCGGCGCCATATAACGGGCTTTTCCTGCGATGCCGAGGCTTTCACCGTAGGGTGCAACATTATCGTTGTCGCAGATGAGAACATCGCCGCTTTCGGGGTCAATAAAGAAGTTGCCGTCGTTTAAGTCCTGATAGGAAAAGCCTTTTCGGTGTAATTCACGGAATCCGTTTGTGATATTCAGCGCCGCATTAACAGCCGCAGAAAGTGACTGAAAATGCACCTTAGCCAATAGGAATTCCGAAAACTCACGGTAGTTTTTCGGTCTTAGCTCCATAACATAGCCGAAGCTTTCATCAACAGGCTTTGTAAGATACAGCGGCCACAAAAATGCCTTTGTAGGTGCGCCTGAATTTATATTGTTTTCAAGGTTCTGATAGAACTTTTTGGGATTTTGTACGGAACCCTTGTGGTACCATTTCAAGGCATATTCCCTGCCGCCTACCGACACACGGTAAACAACACCCTGACCTCCTTCTCCGAGCTTTTGAATTATTTCGGCATAAGAACCGTTGGCAAGCGGTATCTTATGGCCTTTCGGGTAATACTCTGCCATATTCTAATCTCCTTTCGGTTTTTATTACACTGTTTCTCAACCCCGCATCCAGCGGCTCAGGTCATCGGGCAGTTCTTTTCCGAATAAATTTGCCTGACATTCGGGGCACATTCCCGTTATCAGGAATTCACGCTCAAACAGGTTAAGCTGTGGCAATACGTCCTGAATGTCCTCGTCTTCCTCGGTAAATTTCCGGTATCCTTCCAACTCATCCGGCAGTAAACCCAGACTGAAGGTTTGCTGACACATCGGGCATTTTGCGGAAATATACTGATACTGCGATGCTGTCCGTACTAACAAATTCAACAGCTCCTGCGTATTGTCAGATACGGAAGCCTTCTCAATATACTCTCCTGTATCAGAATCCAGCTGATACAAATACTCTTTTCCGTCTTCGCCCTTTCCCACAGCAAGCAGTACCACATCCATTGTTTCAAAATCCAAAACAATGCACATCTGCCGGAAATCCCAATCTTGCAAATTTTCCCGAGGCAACTGAGCAATATAAATTATCCCCTGATCTTCGCCGTAGACATATGCTTTCACATCGAAATCTTCAGCATAAAATCGTATATCTTTTTCCATAAGCTGTGCTACACGATTGTAAATACAACTGAAAAAATAACCGCTCTGTGTTACAAAAGTTGCCGCAAATTCTCCCGTCTTATCTAAACACAGATACGGTATATAAATTCGCTCTGTGTATTCACGAGCTTCCCAATCTCCACATGCTTGCAGAACATCTTCACGCAGCTCAGCGGTTTCATTCAGCTCAATATAATCTTCCCATCCGAATGCCAGTTCATATACCGTCTTTTGCAGTACATCATCAGATACAGAACCGTAATTTATATGGATGCCGTCTGAATTCACTTCGCCGAGTATTGAGGTGTTTTCATCGCTGTATTCCACAGTGAAGTAACGAAGAACGGACTTCTCTTCGCTATTATCCACGATAATGAATACTTTGCGGCAGAAAGGAGCTTCAAGTCCTGACTCGGGCATATGGATAATGTAAACTGACTGTTCTTCGTTAGGCGTAAATACTGTGACACGAAAATCCGAATCGGTGTAAGGGTTTTCCATATCTTCATTTTTGCAGACATAGTCATAGATTTGCGTCATATAAGTTTCTTTTTTATCAAGGATACTGCCTATAAAATTCTCCGATTGCTCAAACAGCATTGTCGGAATCACTTTAAATTCAACTAAATACCTCAGTTTCATAATTTTCACCAGCTTTATCTGATTTTATCTAACAACGGCCGAATATAGCTCATCAGTTGTTCGTAAGAACCGATAGTGATAAACAGAAAAATACCGCCGTTAATAAGTGACAGAATAATATTGAGAATTCCGAGCCCCGATGAAGCTTCAGAGAAAGAAATAAACGCAGTAATAATAGCGCCGATTGCGAGTATAACCATAAAGCACATTGATATGATTAAATAGTTCTGTTCAAGGATTAAAAGCAACACCAGATTTGCTATTGTAAATAAAATCAAAATAACCGACAGGCTCTGGTGAGTTTCGGGTCCTATTTCATCAAGTATCAATGCTGCAAATATAGCGAGAGCACACAGCACAAGACCGCCACCTATGCCTATAATCCACTGCCAGACAGTCCACGAGAAATCTCCCGGCCATATAAAGAATAAAAGCGCACTTAACACCGCCGCTATTATGTTAGGCGGCATATACTTTTCCTCTTGCTCAATATGGGTAAAGACTGCGTTTGCAACAGAGCCTGCAAAAATGAACGCCATCAGGATTCTGAAAATAATAC
>JBJEOZ010000006.1:0-21427 GCA_051880975.1 Ruminococcus sp. | reverse complement strand
CCGCTGCAAGGACAAGCCCCGAGCCTATTCCGATAAACCACTGATTGCCTGTCCACGATAAATCTCCCGGCCATATAAAGAATAAAAGCGCACTTAACACCGCCGCTATTATATTAGGCGGCATATACTTTTCCTCACGCTCAATATGGGTAAAGACAGCGTTTGCAACAGAGCCTGCAAAAATGAACGCCATCAGGATTCTGAAAATAATACCAACGCTTTCTTCGCCGAGAAAACACCGCAGTAAAATGTTTCCTGCAAACAATATCGGGATAATAACAGTCAGCGTCTGGCATTTATAATTGTCGATAAGATTTTCAAAAAGGAATGAAAGTCCTACAGATGCCGCTGCAAGGACAAGCCCCGAGCCTATTCCGATAAACCACTGATTGCCTGTCCAATCAAGATTCATAAACAAAGCGACAAGTCCAAAAATAGCAAAAGCTCCGCACAAAACAAGCAAGCCAATCAGAATGAACTTTGGCATCTTAAAGCCTTCACCATACTCTGTGTTATCATCAGGTTTCTCCTGCGGTTTTGCGGTTTGTGCGTCGTCTGTTATTTTTTTCGGTTTTTTCGTGTTTTTCCCTTTATCCGTAACCGCCGACGGACTTATTGAAAGCGCCTCTGCAATTATATTTATTGTTTCTCTTGCAACGCCTTCGTCCATATCGGTGTTTGAAATCAGACGGCTGACCGATTCATTTATGTAAAGCTCTGCGCCCTTTTTGTCCTTTTTTGCTTTCAGCAGTATTTCAACAGAGCCTGCTTCGAGCGACATTTTTATTCTTCGCCGCTGTTTGGCATTTGAATCTCCCGGTGCAAGGTCAGAAAAAATTGCATAAACACGCCTTTGCTCCAGAAAAATATCTTCACCGTAGCTTTTTGCAATCTGCCTGAGCACCTCTGCAATGCTTTTCTCGTCCTTCATTGTCTGATTAACCCCGTTCTACTCATAGTGTTTTCCTCTCTTTGGTAACAGAATATTTTAGTATTTCAAAAAAACCGCACAAGCTTTAATGTGTACTGATGACCGCCGTCCATTGAGCGTGGGCGGTAAAACTCACCGTTTTCCTTTGTAACAGTCCAGTTTTTTATCAACTCGCCGTCATGACGGATATAGGAAACCTTAACAAAATCCTTACTGACCTCATCAATATTCCAATATGAGCCGCCGTTATCCATACCCTTAATCTTTCCGACGGCAAGGGGTACACGTACGATCTTTACTTTTCTTGTCCTTTTTCCTACTGCCCAGAATTCATCAGTTATTTTCAGTTTCATATGTATCCTCGTTTTGATTCTCCAGAGCCAACAGCTCGGAATATACCGCCTCGGCGGTTTTCAGTGTTTGCATTAGTTCTTTGTAAAATGCCTCTGACCATCTATACGGGTCAATATATTCATCAGCTGTATTCTGAATATGCCCGTATTCCTCAATCTCACTGATTGCCTGACGAATTAGCCTAAGACCGTCCTCGGTATCATCTGTAAAAAACAGAAAACCGATTTCATCATTCAGCCGTTCTTTTTGAGCGATCAGCTCTTCTTTTCTGCTCATAAATTTTTCTCCTTTAAATAACCTGTCATATTATAATTGCTCATATGCAAAAGCCTATTTTCCGTAAACAATCGCTCTGATATTTTCGTCCAAAGCCGTCGGCAGCTCATCTGCAAAAAAGTCAGGAGCTGTATCATCAAAGGTCAAATTCGGCTTGCGCGGAATTACGAGCAAATACTTGATTTTTTTTAGATCTTTCTTTGCCGTCTCTAACGGCAGCGCCATTTTATAGCAGTATTTTGCATACGGCAAACTTTTTTCAAAAAACAAGCCATATTCATACATTAAGCCGATTAAGTACCAGCAATCGGTATCGTTTCCTTCTATACCCCTAAAAGCCCAATACGCTGCAAGACGGTAGTTTTTCGGTATGGTATCCGCCGTGCCGAAAAGATAAACCGATGCAAGCGACAACATAGAATTGATTACGTTGTCGTGCGCCGCTCTCAACAGATACGGAAACGCACGGTTCTTGTTAGGCTCCAAGCCGCTGACGTGACCGTAATAATACAACATGCCGATATCGCTTGCCGCTAACCCATTGCCCGCAACTCTCGCTTTTTCAAACCATTCCAGTGCCTTGTCCACGTTCATCTCGGCACCAATACCTGTTTGATACATCACGCCAAGATAATACATGGCATCTGCATTGCCTGCTTCAGTTGATTTTGAAAAGCATTCAAACGCTTTTTCCGTATCGACATCAATCAAGCGTAATCCCTCGTTACACAATTCAATATCGTTCATCATATCGCTATTTCCTTATAATTCCAGTTATATTTCTATCACTGTACTTTTACCTTACCAAGTCCAATCAAGATCTTCCCCATATTTTTTCCATTCAACTTCGAGTTCCTCAGGATCTTTCAACTGTCCTATTTCACGCTTATGCTTCTCTACTTCTACCCAATCCGAAAACAGGGTGATTCTATACTCTCCGTTTTCACTGAAAACAACATTTGTATTCTCTCCTGATACCAGACAGACAGTTTCCTGATATTCTCCGTGACAGAAAACAGAAAGCACTGCCTTATTTGTATCGGCAAAATCAATTTTAAAGCGATAAACATCTGTCGCTCTGCTTTTGATATTACCTGTATGCGCTTCAAGATAAAGTTCTCTTTCGTTCGGCGTTTGCACAAGCAATACAGGTTTTGGCGTATGCTCCGACCACTCAACTTTACCGTAACTTTCGGTATCCTGTCTTTTTTCCAGATACTGTATCAATTCCTCCTCAGTTTTGAACAGATAAAGTAATATATTTGTGCCGGGTAAATCGCAGGTGACCGGGTCATTATACTGCACCGTTACATCGCCTATAAGCTTACCGTTGCTATATACAGATATATCAAGTGCTTCTTCTTTAATATTATCAACATTAAAATACACATCCGGATCATATTCTCGTTTAATACATTGCAGACGGTGAACGGGATCTAATATATGATAGGTATAATAAACGTACGAATCACAGCCGCTGCCGGAATGCATTGTTTGAATCAACAGTTTCATTTCTTATCTTCCTCTCCTTTAAAAAATGACTGCCCCACACGAAAGCTTTCCATGCAGTCATTGCACAGCCACATTTCGGGCGCAATGTCAATCATCACATCTCTGCCGTATTTTGAAACCGCACCTGCACCGTCCATACAGGTAACATTGGTACTGCCGCACTTCGGGCATTTTATCATTGCATTTCCACCCACTGTAATTCACTCCTGTTTGCTGATATTAAAAAACGCATAACATACAAATTTTATTTAATTATTCTCTCCCGACGCCCGACATAAAACGGTAACGGTTTGCCTTTTCTTTATCGGCAGGAATACCGTCCTTGCCGTTTGTGTAAATATCAATCAGGCGGTACATTGCGTTAAGGACGCCGCCCTCTGCCGCCTGTATATAAAACAGCAGTGCGACTGTCATATCCTTTTCACAGCCGAGAGCATTTTCGTAGAAATATCCGATTTGATACATAGCGTAGCTGTCGCCTGCATCTGCCGCACGGGAAGCCCACAAAAATGCCTGCTCGTCATTCTTTTCACAGGGATAGCCGTAATGATAAGCTGTGGCGATATGCGGCATAATCCGGACACAGCCGCCCTGTGCCGCCAGCAGATACCAAGCAAACTGCGCTTTGTGCTGTTCACGTATATTTTCGGTTACTTTGGCTGAATCCGCCACTTGTTTCCAGAAAGGCACATCGATATCTCTCAGCGCACGGTCACCCAAAGCAAGAATTGCTGTTTCACAGCCTTTCTCTGCCGCTTTGCGGTAATATTCATCGGCTTTTTCTTCATCGTAAAATTCAGCATCTGAGGGGTCACTGTACAGCTCGGCATAGAATAACAATGCATCAATCTGTCCGGCATCAGCCGCACGCTCAACATATTCCATCGCCAGCCCGTCGTCCTCGGGCGCATCAAGCTCCATAGCCATATACCACAATGCATCAATATTTCCTTTATCAATCTGTTCCTGCAAAATCTCGGTAACAGGGCGCAAATCAAAGCCTTCCTCAAGACGAGCCTTTGCTTTTATATCTCCTCTGCCTGCCGCTTGTTCGCACCATTTTTTAGCTTCTGCCGCTTTGATATCTTTGACACCGTCGTCGTGCATTTCCCAGAGTACATAGCAAGCGTAGTTACTGCCTTTTTCCGCAGAACGGCGAAGATATGTAAGACCTTCATCTATGTCTTTTGAGCAACCGATACCGTATACACACATATATCCGATTTCAGCCATAGCTTCGGTATGCTCAAGCTCTGCCGCATTATAGAGCGGATACCACGCATCATTCCAATTAAGCTCCTCTATCAGCTCCATACCCTTTTGATAGAGCTTTTCGCCTTCATCTTCCGCTTTGCGGCGGCAGTAAAGCGCTCTTTCCTGCACGGAATAGTCTGCCTGAACAGCGCAATAGCAACACTCGGCTTCTTTCCACTGACCTGTCATCTCATTGAGAATACCCTTTTTTATCAGCACATTGTCTGCCTGCTCGCTTTGTAAGCTGTAAAGCATTCTTTCTGCAAAACCAAGCTGAATTTTTACCAGATCGGAAACTGAAAAATATTTTGAAACAAATACAGCGTCAGACTCATTTCCGAGAGGGAAGTCACCGTCAAGCTTGCTGTCCTCATCGTCCTGTATGCGAGCTGTTTCAATGTAATAACTGTCATCATGAAATGAACAGCCCCTCAGGCTTTCTCTTTTTTCCTGCAATCGTTGTTCGTACAGCTTATATGCAAGCTCTGCTCTGGAAATTAATTTTCTGATAATCTCCTCTTTTTCGGGATAATCATCTAAGTATGACGTATATTCAGACAGCCATTGTGAAAGCTGTGATTTTGCATCGCCGTTATAATCCAAATTCAATACAGTTTCAGGTCTCATATGCTGCACCTCCTGACTTTAGATTTCTGTCAGAGTAAAGTCGATTACTATTTTTTCGGCTCCGATTTCCTTTTCAGCGTGAGCCTTTCCGTCCTCAAGCTCATAATAATCTGACCAGAAATACTCAATTTTGCCGTTTTGTTTAATATTAAGCGTTCTCATAGAGTAACCTGTATCACCGTCAAGCATTACATTCCTTGAAAAAGGATATTCATTCGGCAAATGAACCATTGTTCCCTTTATATACGGAACTGTCGCTTCAGCCTTACGAACAGTACCGTCAGGTGATGTTGAAGTTGCCTTTATGTGAAGCATTTGCTTTTTATCTGTCATTTCAGTTACCTCCTCATTTAGTATATAGGATATAGGCAGATTTGTTCTGCTTTCTATTTAACTGTATATCTGCATAATCCGTACATCGGAAAAATCCTGTTTTCTGAGCTTTTCAGGCTCAATGTAAAAGCACAGCACTCCGTCACCGGAGAAATCTAACACCATTTCATCTGTTTCCATTGAGTCAATCTGCAACAGCATCTGCCAGCCGTCAATTACATCGTACATCGTGCCGTAATCAAGTGACGGAACACCGAGCAGAAGATGAGTAGAGTCCCTGTCGTCAAGATAACCTGTATCTACATTTTCAAATTCAAGCTTCATTTCCCTCATAGAAAGGTCATCGCCGTTTTCATCTACCAGGTGCATCTCTTTCAGAGAATTTATATCGCCGTTATAATACAGCACCCTTGCCGCCTGCTTGTCTGACGGCTCATAGGGCATTTCGTCCAGATCATAGAAAAAGTAGAGCATACCTGTTTTGGGGAGCAAGCCGTCCTTGTCATAAGCGGCAATGTCTGCACAATTGATCTGACACATAAAGGTAAGGTCGTACAGCTCGCCGTCTATTTCGATTGACGGCCATTCAAAGCCCTCCCAAACATCGGGATTTCCGAAAAACTTAGAGCTTCCGACAGGGAGCTTATCATTACTGTATATCGGTTTTAAACGAATACTGTTCATATCTGTTCCTCCATATCTGCGCTGATTGTCAGTGTGATCGTTTCTTCCACCGGATGCTTATCAGGAGCATAGGCTGTAAGATGCTTTACGATTCGGACAGGCTGTTCGTTGAGCTTCACGGTTTCACAGGCTATGGTGATTTTCTCACCCTTGACTGTAATACTATCAAAGGAATATGGCGGGTTTTCATCAGTCGCCCTGCGGTTAAACGGATACTCATCACCGAGAGAATATGTACCGTCCTTATACGGAACAGTCTTTTCAGCAGTTATGGTCACACCACCGCCGACTGCCGTTGCCGTAACCTTTATAACAGGCTCTATATAATCAAGAATGTTATCCGAATACTCTGATATTGTTCTTCCGCAATCCGCACATACTGTTTTTTGGGGACGGCGGTCAAAGGGATTTCCGTTTTCGCCGCCTGTGGTTTCAACACGGGACGAGCCGCAATAAGGGCAAATAAACTTCATAATTTAAATCTCCTTTTTAACTGTGCGCCTGAACTGCGACGCTGTCATCAAAGCTGTAGTCTTTTATCCATTCTTCTGCCGGTGCATATCCGGCTTCTGCCGCTTGCGCTATCCATTGTGCCGCCTCAGACATATCAAAAGGCATTTCTTTGCCCAGCTGATAACAGATTCCGAGCTGATACATCGCATACGGCTTTCCCATTTTAGCCGATTTTACAAGCTTTCTTATTTTTTTAGGTTTACTCATATGACCGCCTCCTGTGTCATAATTATTATCTCATTTTTACTTAAGGCTAAGGTCAACGCTTAGGCGACATTTTTTCTTTTGCAATCATTTTGCAAGAATATTGCAAGATAGTTTACTTGTTTATTTTTATGATTTTATAGTGCATAATAGTGTATATGAAGAGGTGCAAATGTATGTTAGAATTTGAAAGAGGATTTGAGTCGGTTAATAAAACATTCCGTATTCCCGTGCATATTGTTGAGCAATTAGAAGTGCTTGCAGGAGAATACAACACATCTGTAAACAAAATTGTGATACAATGCTTAGAATATGCGCTTGATAATACAGCCGACATCAATCACAGTGACAATAAAGATAAATCTTAAGCACACCGCCTTAGGGCGGCTTTTTTATTGCTTAAAAGACATCAAAGCCGAAATGCTCCAGCACCTCATTTATCTCAAAAAAGTCATATACCTTTTTATCAATAAAAAACGCTATTGCCAGATCGTAATCCTCAGCAGGAGAAAGGCTGTATCCGGCTGAAAATAACAGCTGATCAGCTTCCTCACGATTAAGCTCCAAGGCTAAGCAGAGTGCAATTACAGTCTTTTTGCAGGGAATATATTTTTTATTTGAACGGATTTTTGAGAACAGCCGTCTGTCAATCCGGGCCTTTTTGTATACATCGCTGTCTTTTTGTCCGGTGCGGTCAATAAGGAGAAAAAGCCGCTCGTTAAATGAGAGTGAACGGTTAAAGCTTAAATACAAATCCACCTCGCTTGCGTCAATCTCCATCATCACCAAAGGAGTATGAAACGCTGTTTTGTAATCAGCTTTTCTGACCTCACCGCCGTTTTCTATAAACTGCTTACATTCCTGTATAAGGCCGTCTGTCACCTCTGTTCACGCTCCTTTTTCAATTATGCTTATTAATCAAAATGAAAATCAGGGTTTAATTCTATTTCTGATTTCCAGTCTATGCCGTACTCTTTGAGCAGTTTTCTCCTGAGTCCGGCACTTTCAAAGGGGTGCATATTTTTTGTACCCGCTTCGTCCATTCTGCGCTCAACCTCATCTATAACAGATAAGTATTCTTCGCTTAGTTCTATCGGGTCGTGCTTAAGACCCAAAGGCTTGGAAAGCACCTGTTCTTCAAGTGCTTTCCTGTCCTTATCCGGAAGAAAGCTTTTTGAAAGCTCAGATAAATCTGTGCAGTCATCGTAAGCATAATAATTTCTTACACGGAGTGCAGAGTAATAATCGTCCGAAGAATTTTCCTGAGTTACTGAAAATATGTCAGCCTGCACCGCAAGCAACTCAATAAGCTTATTGTAATACCTCACGCTGACAGAGCACCGCCACATTTTCTCATATTTCTCTGCAAGATACCTGACTGCGAGAATAATGTTGCACAAAGTGTCCTTATCCCACGGCTGTTGTGTATCAAGCTGAGCGTTCACAATTTCGGCTATTTCAGCAAGAGCCGCCGAATCCTTATAGGTAGGAGCCGCATATTTATGCTCTTTTCGTGCTTCGATTTCCTGTATAAGCTCTGCAATACGCTTTACATTTTGTTCAGTAAACGGCATATTTGCCACCTTATGACCTTTCTACGGTATAAGTTACATCGTCAAAGTTCGTTTCATCTTCACCAAAGAAAACATACGCATAGCCGTCCAAACTTGCAAGGAACGGCACACCGTCAAAATCAAGCGGATCGTACTGTAAAAGCAAATCAGGCTTGTCGTCGTTTTCGTTTATCACTCCTGACGGAACTCCGAACAGCTTTGTGCCGTCTTCATCCGCATCTGCATAGCGGAAAGTGATAAGCCAATCATCCTGAAGTCCGTCCGGAATCGGTGACATCGTGTTGAAATCGTCAATAACCGTATCAGGCTCACCCGGGTAATACTCGACCCACATATCAAGCCTGTCGGACGGATACATTTCAGCGTCGAGAAAGAAATACAGATACCCTGTATGCGGCAGACGGTTATCATAATCAAGCTCTGCTATATCCGCAAGCCTTATCTGAGCAAAGAACACAATGTCATCGTGAAAACGCTCCTTCCACTCGTTCGGAATAACCGGTGAGCCGAAAAACTTGCTTTGCCCGAGGTCATATTCGCCCTCTGCCTTTTCAACTGATATCGCAATTGAGTATTTACAGAGATTTTCTTCATCCTCATAAATAAGGCGGTACTTATATCCGCCGTCCATCGAACGTGGACGGTAGAACTGACTTTCTCCTTTTGCTATTACCCAAGTCTTATTTGACGCTGTGTTTTCATAATGTACTGTTACGGTAATGGAGTTTTCATCGACAGCGTCAATTGTGAAATGACGTCTGCCTGTGGGGAAGTCCAATGCAGAGCCGATTTCAGGCGCAAATGCTCTGTTGTCGGTAATACGAGTGCTTCTTTCTCCCGACATCCGGTTAATTCCCCATCTTTCTTCAATGATTCTCAGTTTCATCCTTATCCCTCCGTATCAAAACCTTTTTCTAACCGTTTAATTGCATCAGGCCAGCCTGCATCGGCTGCCATTTTGCACATTGTCTTTGCTTCTTCAGCCGTGATTTCCTCTATGCCGTTATCATACAAAACTGCAAATGCAAAACAGGAATATAAGTTGCCAAGCTCCACAGACTTGCGCAGAAGCTCTATGCCTTTGTTTCGGTCTTCATCGCATCCCTTACCGAATATATACATCATTGCAAGCTGTCCCATAGCACCTACGTGCCCAAGCTCTGCCGCTTTCTGAATTGGGTTAAATGCTGTATCCCAATATCCGCTTCCTATTAAGGTCATTCCTTCGAGATACAGCATGTCTGCTTGTTCTTCCGATGATTGTTTTTTCTTTCCAAAATGAAACAGTCCCATATCAAAGTTCTCCTTTGAGCTGAATATTTATTTTTATGTCTTCTGAAATGATTTCCCTGTATTTCGTTGCATGTTCACCTTCCATTTTTATGGTAATCGGGAGCATATCAAAAGAGTATGTCTTACCCCTTACTGTGATTCCATTATCGCAGAGCATTACCACACCGAGTTTAGACAAAGGGTACTGCGCAAATTATATTTCGCCGCTTGTTACCTCTGTTTTTTCACAACAGAAAAGAGGTGGATTATCCGCACTTTTTATCTCACTCTGAAAAACAAGTATTATCTTTTTTTGTTTGCTCATACACATCTGCCTTTCCTTAAAGCTTCTGTATATATGATACTATAAAAAGAAGAAAATAAGGTCGCCGCAACAGCGACATTTTTAAGCACTGGCTTTGCAAGATATTTATATTGTATCATACGGTTTGCACTTTTTCAATACAATTAAGAAAATGTATGCAAAATATTATAAACAACTTGACGAAACACAATATAAATTTGATGCTTTTACGATTAAATTTTCCACCAACCACTTAAATTATAAGCATTCAGATTTTTTGTATTTTGTAAAGCAAAGAGGTCTTACCTCCTTTTTCACGATAACGCTGTTTGGTTTCAATTAAACCAGCTTTTTTCAAATCTTTAATAGCTCTGCGTACCGTGGCAGGCGACAGCTTTATGTCGCCTGCTATTGTTTTTACCGAAGGCCAGCATTCACCGTTTTTGTTTGCTCGGTCGTAGAGGTAGGTATATACGGCTACGGCTCTGTGGGGTAAGTCCATTTGGTAAAGAAAAGTTAATTTACTCATTACTGTTATCCTCCTGAGGTGGTCTTTCTGTTCTGATGACTACTTTTCTTTGCTTGTCTGCGTTATGTTCAACCCTGGAATTTTCGGGTTCATCTGTTGGCTCTTCTTGCTGTACAGAATCAATAGTATTTTCACTGTCGGTCTGTTCCGCATTTGGCGAGGTCTTAAGATTTTCATTTTTCTTCTTTTTCTCACCGCTTGCTTCATCAAAATCCGACTCGGTAACAGGCTGTTCAAGATAGTGAGGACAGTATGTCTTGATTATGTTGTTGAAAAACTCCGAACGATTGGCATAGTGGACTTCACGGTTGCCGTTTTCCATGACCTCATACTTTTCCTCAAACTCAATACCCCATTTAAAAAACAGCTTTAGCTTAACTTTCATTGGATAAAAGCCTGTTTTCATAACAACAAAGGTGCCTTTTGGAAGTGACTTCAACTCATCGGGTGTCATCAGAGGTCTTTCTATCATCTGCAAGGATTGTGACGGATCGTTTTTGCTTCTGCTTACAGAGCCTGACATAACAGTTCTTGAACCCATTGCTTTTGATAGCACTTCTGCACTTGTGCTGTTCGGAGCAAAGCCACCGAAGATAGTCAGCTGTGTGTTGTCGATAATTACATCAGCACCCTCTTTGCCGTAATTCTTCTCCAACTGTGCAAAAGACTGAATGATTGGTACTATCTGCAACCGCCTTGAACGGGAAGCTGAGAACATCATCTCTGCCGAATCAATCTTTGGCAGAGTGCCAAACTCATCGCAAAAGAACACACAGCGGTTTTTGAGAACACCGCCGTTTTCGTCTGCAACTGAAAGTATTTCACGGTAAAGCTGTTGAATAATTAGAGATACCATAAAGAAAGTGTTGGGATTTTCTTCGGGCATTACAATGAAGATTGCACACTTTTGATTGCAGAATTTTTCAGCGTCTATTTCTGT
Organism: Ruminococcus sp.; assembly: GCA_051880975.1. Lineage (GTDB taxonomy): Bacteria > Bacillota > Clostridia > Oscillospirales > Acutalibacteraceae > Ruminococcoides. The sequence goes on along the minus strand of JBJEOZ010000006.1, from coordinate 10,120 downwards.
ATCAAAACACAAAAGCTGTTCAAGCTCGGAGTCAAGAAAAGCATTCAGCCTTGACAATGCCGTACTCATAACGCTTGACATACTCTGCTCGGCTGTGTTGAGAGCCGCCCCTGCGAACCATTTTGCCTTGTGGTCGTCGGGAAGATAGTCCATTAAAAGCTGAAACTGATTTTTCCCTTTTTTGTTGGTCGGAGCGAGCAATTCCTGAATGATTTTGAATACCGAAACAATATGCCTTTCTTCGGGTTCACAGAATTCAGAAACAAGCAGAATGGTTGCTGTTAAAAGTCCCTCTGCGGCATCATAAAAGTAAGCATTTTGTCCAAATGAAGCCGAGTCCATTCCCGAAAGTATAATCGTTTTTGAAATGATTTTTGCATATTTTTCTGCTCTTGCCTTGTAAACAAGCTGTTCGGGTTCAGCTTTGTATAAGTCCATATATTTGTTCACGAGGTGCAGAAGATTATTGCCGTGTGAGCGTGTGGGATTACGCAAATCTATAACAGAAATTTTGTAGCCGTAATACTTTTCTGCGATTGTTCCATAGTTGCGAACGATGTCGCCTTTCGTGTCGCTGCATAAAAATGACATACCCGTAGCACAGGCATATTCAATGCACGGATAGAGCCAGTATGCTGTCTTACCGACGCCTGCCGCACCAATCATCAGAGTATGCACATCTCCTGTATCCACCATCGCAGTTGTGGTGCTGACAGGTTCTTTTCGTGTAATTACTTTTTTGTTTTTCTTTTTCCTGAACAGATTTCTGAATTTTCTGAAAAGATAAAACGCTTTGTGAGCAAGGTTAATCAGTCTACCTATTGTCCTGCTTTTACAACCAACAACGATTCCCTGTTGAGTAGGTCTGCTTTTCGGATTTTTTCTCCACTTGTTCGGCTGAAAATTTATGTGTTTGTAGGTTCTCTTTATCTCTTTTTTGTTCGCCCAACGAGCCGTGCCGTATTGCCCTTGTCCGACAGTTTTGTTCTTTATGCGGTTCAGGGAATAGTAATTGCCAACCGTTGAAATTATTATGAACAGTGCAAACATTGAGCCTGTGACAATAATCAAAGTTATAATACCTGATGGCATATTTGTTCATCTCCTTTCGGCTCAAAAATTAAATCCTCGTTCCAGTCCTTGTGGTTTGGAATTAGGTTTTTGTTTTGAATATTCATTGAATTTAATTTTTCGGCTATGCGTTTGTTTGCTGTCTGTCCTGCTTCATCATTATCAAAACACAAGTACACATTTTTGATATTCGAATTGTCTTTCAGACATTGAAAAAGCACCCTGTCCGATACGGAGCAGGATGCCGCATAGCTGTAACTTTTCCAATTGTCCTTATGCATTGAAATGTAGGAAAGCATATCAATAGGAGCTTCAAATAAAAATATCTTGTTGCTTGTGCCGTGCCAGTGAAAACTATATTGAGGTTGACTGCCTGCAACATTTCCTTTGTACGGATTGTTTGTCACCGTTCCTCTCTTGTGTGCGTGGCGAGACTTACCGTTTGAATCGTAACCGACAAAGACAGCGTTGTGATAATCGGCAGATTCATAAATCATTTTATTCCGCACAAACTCATAAAGCACATCCTTGTCAATGCCACGAGTCAACAGCAGATAAGAAAACATTTTGCTCATTCTGTCATTTCTCGGCGGCAATTCAAAGGGTTTGTGACTCATTTCTATGGGCGGTGAGGTTATGATATTACCACCGCTACCGTTCAAAAGCATTTCTACCGCTTCGGCATAGTCCTTGTTGTAAAATCTGCGGACAAAATCAACCGCGTCACCGCCTTTCTGTTCGTACTGATGATACCAGAGGTGACCTCTGATTGTAACCTTTTGCGAGCCGTCAAGCCATTCGTATTCTGAACCTGATTTCTTGACTTTCTCGCCTTGACTGACTAAAAAATTAGCAAGATCAGTACGCCTTGCCTGTTCTCGCTGTTCTTTTGTAAAATGAATGTAGGTTGATATTTTAATCACTTCCTTGTATATATTTTTCTTTTCTGCTGTAATATCTTATAGTGGGTAGTTCTTTCTCCTATCACCATGACAGGAGGCACCTATCAGCGTTTGGGCGCAGATGTTCCTTGGCGGTAGGATGATTTTTTGATAGACAATTTTATTTGTCTATGATATGATAATTGTAAAATAATTGGTTGATCAATCGAGATTTATAAGTTTGCTTTTAAAAAAAAACTCGACATTCTTTTTCTTAATTGAGAAATAAGATATTGAATATAATTTTGTGAATTTGTAGGCATAAATAATTTGGATATATAAATATGATTGGATGGTACATTAATGTTTGATTCAGATAGGACATGGTTTTGTAAACAACTTAAAACCGAAGATGCGAAACGGATAAGTGAGGATTTAAATTCAGCAATCAATAGAAACAATCATGCAGAGGCTACACAACTTTTTCAAAAGGTAAAAAAATACATGAAAAAACGTATCGATGAAAACTATTTTTCCCCAATTGAAAGAGTTAATATGTGTTTATCAAAGCTTGCTGTTCCAGAAAATACTGCATTCATTACTATGGGAATTAATTGTATTCTTATTGAACTATTTTTTGAAATAAAAAATGGATTTGATGAATCTAGAGATAGTGGTGCAGTTGGAAATGCTTATAAGGAGATTCTTCCATTATTAGATTCCAATATATCAGAAGATCTTGCAATAAAATTTTATAAAGGTATTAGATGTGGAATATTGCATCAAGGTCAAACAAAGGATGATACCGCATTAACATATCAACTAGAAACAGTGTTTGAACAAAATGGACAGTACTATTTAAGTAATCCTCAAACAGTATTTGAAGAACTAAAGAAATTATATAAATCATATTGGAAAGAAGTATCTGAAAAGAATTATTCTGATGAAATAGCAAGAAAATTAATAAAGAAATATAACAGTATACTAATGCATATATTATAGAGTCAATATGTGCATGTAGTTATATTTCAGTTATCAAAACTTACATTTTCAATCCCTGAGCCTGCTTTTTATCATTGATCTTCTGCTGTAATTTTTTATCCGTCCTTTGCGCTTTCTGCTTTTCTTCAAAGCGAAGCCTACTTTGAATCATATTGCAGAGATAGCGCAGGAGATAAAGAGAAGAAACTGCAACGCTATTGTGATTTGTTTTAATTGAATCACGAGGATACAAAACACCTCTGTTTGAATAAAAGATTGATTCAGCAGAGGTGTTTTCTTCATATTCAAAAGAATTTGCAACAGACTCTTCGTCTGTATTCTCTTTTGATTCCACTTCATCTTCGTTAGGAATTAATTTTAACGCTTCCTTAATTATTGCATTCTTGATTGACTTGAATTCCTTGTTTTGGACAAGCGGAATCCTGTCAGGCATTTCATCAGTGTAGGTGCGGATTGTGTTTTCCTTTTGCTCATACCACAGGTCATACAACTTTTTGATTCTGCTGTCATTGGCAAGCTCTTCAACAATGGAATCAACGATTGCTTTTACATCGGGCTTAAGATAGCCGTACACCTTTTTGCCGCTTGTTTTCGAAAGCCTGTCGGCAAGCTCCAACAGCTTATGCTGAATTGATGCGCTGATATATATTTCGGAGTTAATCTTTGAAACCAAATCCTCTACAATGTCACGGACCTCCGCTCGGAGTTTGTCCCTGTGTTCGGTTTGCTTCTGATAAATACTTATCAAGTCCTGACGGAAGATAACCTTTGCAAGGTTTGACTTGATATTTTCAATTCCTTTTTCAGTCAGATACGCTTCGTTCGGTTTTGTTGAGTATGCAATCATATGAATGTGAGGATGATGTCCCTCATTATGAAAGGCCGCATACCATCTGAAATTTTCGGGAGCGATTTTCATATTCTCCGCTATCATATTTCTTTGTGAACGAATGAGATTCATCCAAGCTTTTGCATTGTTGTAGCCGAGTCGCTCGGCATCTTCTCGCTTAAGAGAAATGATATGAGTCCACACATTACTCTTGCTTTCTGCAACCTCTTTTTGAACATTGGATAAAACTATCGGCACACCGTCATCAGTAAATAAGCCGTGTGAAGATACTTTTTCTACTCTCGGTCGCTGTGCAATGTAGCTTACATATTTTTCCCGGTCGCCGAATAGCTCTGCGTGAGTTTCGGCAATCCGCAAAATCAATTCATCTGCATTACCTCTGTTCGGCTTATCAAGATAATCCTGATACTCATACAAGTCCTTTGAATCGGGATAATCTTTTAATAATTTATTGATAATCTTTTTCTGAACCGAAGTCGCTTCCATAAACTTTTGTGTACTGTCAGTCTTTTCAACTCCGTCACGGGTGGCAATGTATGAAATATAATTTCCGATATGAGTTTTAGAATTCGGTTTGACGTAGGGCGATTTCATAATAATTCTCGGCATAGCTTACCCTTTCTGAAACCTGACTGCATCATCAAACTTGTATTTACCGCTGTTTCGTTTGACCTCATCAACACATATTTTTCTTAAATCTCTCAGCTGACCTTCGGTAATCTCATTGGTCGCAGCAACAACATGCATCAGCATTGCAAGTTCCACACCCTGCTTGAATAGTACCCTTGCAATCCTATCCTCGGTATCAAGGATTTTTGAACTGATGACAGATTCAAGTGCAGGAGTAAGCACTTTACTTACATTTTTTGAGTTTAGCCACGCAATGTAAAATTCTATTGCATTGGAAATAAACTCACTTCGTGATGTTGCGTTGGTTTGCGCAATGGCATTGTCACAGGCTTTGAGTAAATCCTTACCTATATACAGTCCTATCCTTTTTGAGTCGTTGTCCATTTTCACCTTTCCTTTCGGTAACACTTCGGGTATTCATCGAAAACTTCATCAAAACGGCAAAATCGGGCAGTTCGGAATACAAGCGGTAACACAATTCGAAAAAAGTAACACCTTTGAAAATCCCCGAACGGCGTTGCCGGTCGGTGTGTTTCGGCATCCGTTGCTCTGCAACGGAATACGCCTTTATCCTGCTTAAATACCTACCCTTGAAAAACTGCCCGAATTGCCGTAACTCTGATTTTTCACACCTTGCCACAAGCCGCCCAGTTTTGGCTTTTATGCGATTTCGGATACTTTCCCGACTTTTTCTTTAAAAGCCGACACAGGGCGAATGTGGCGAGAATACCGCCGTTATTCTGCTTTTATTGATTTACCGTTTATCACTTCAAAATTGCACTCGGTATATGACAGTCCGTACTCCTTGACTTCACGGTTCAGAATATCAAACATTGATTGCTCAATACTGCGAGGGGATAACTTGATTTCATCACTCAAAGTGTCATAGCAAATCCATTCCTCACTCTCGGGTGTGTCCTTTACAAGAATGTCAAAGCCGAGAAGCATTTTATCGGGAGTAGGAAATACTACGGCGTTGATTTTTACACAGCCGACTGTGAGTGAAGTAAACAGAGTGTCGTGCTTGTCCTTTGAATTTTCAGAAAGCAATTTCTTGACTTCGTTCACCGACAAATACATTCTGAAAATATATTTTTCACCGAGTTGCTTTTTCAATTTCTTTCTCTCATTCATAAAACGATACCGCCCATTCCCATATTTTCATCTTCATCGGGTGAATCAAACAGATTGTTCTGTTCAAGGTTTTCATAGAACTTTTCTGCACTGTCATTCACGGCTTCGTTTAAAACTTTCAAATCAAAACCGCAGTCCTTGTAGCCCTGCGACACTGTATCGTAGTAGCTTGCACTGGGCAATCCGAAATTCTGCTTAAGATTCATAATGTAAACCATTGCAGTCAGTTCCGATCCGTTATTCAATTTCACAGGCAAGTCCTGCTTGAAGTAGTGAGATGGATAACCCTCGTAGCGGTCAAGCAGTTTTTCATCTCTCGGCTGAAGCTCCCATAGAGCAACAGGAACGGACTTGCCAATGCAAGGTGCGATTGTTGCATAGGAACAGTGAGGCATACCCTTGAATTGCAATTCGTAATTTTCCACTACACCAATGCCTAAAAGCTTTGCTGTGGGGCAACGATATTTCATCTGTTTAAGATTGAGGTTACTGCCATAGGCAATGTATAATTTCTTTCTCATTTTAAAATCCTTTCTACATACTCATAACAAAACCCGAATCCTCATTCTGCTCAGTTGCAGTTTCAGATTCGGGTTCGTTTATATTTATATTTTCGTTTGTATTATTAAGTTCTGCGGCTCGTTTTCGAGCAAGCCTTTCCTTTTGCTTTTCAGCCTGTGCAGGATCCTTCCACGCAATGTTTCCCTCAAGATTTTTCAGCAGATGATGACGAGCTGTTTTGAACTCGTCACCGATTAAGCCAAGTCGGAGTAACCAAGTACGGAAAGTGTATTTTTCATTATCCGATACAGTTTTAGCGTGTCTTGCAGACTTCTGTATCAATGCCTGATGACTGATTGCAAGGCACAGTTGAATTGCTGACTTTACTTCTCCTGCGTGCAAGGTGGAATTGAACAGACGAAATTCAATCGTACCCTTGTAGAACACGCTGTGAAGGTTCAGTGCGTGATAGCGAGTGTCATCATAATGTCGGTAGCTGTAATCTTCGCCGTCATACCACATTGACTTTATCTGCTCCATTGACATCGGCGGACGGTTATTGATTTCATCAAGAAAGCGAGTGTCCATCTTCTGACAGTAATTCTCACGGGAAACATTCACTTTCAACGCCTTGTAGAGCAAGTCCTCTTTCGCCGCCATAATGTTTACGATATTGCGAAGCGTTTTGGGTGTATGTCTTGAAGCATCTATGTGACAATGCAGACCACAGCTTGAGTTGACTCTCGCTCCTGCACCACGAAGTTTTCTGACAAGTTCTTGTATCGTTTCTATATCGTCATAGTTACAAATCGGTGTGACAAATTCAACCGAGTACAGAGAGCTTGCATTCTGTCCGGAACGGTTTTCACAACGGACGCTTGCATCACGCATAATCTTCCACATCCTGCCGTCATTGTCACGAACAGAATACGCATCGTAGCAGCCGCCGACATGAGTTGCGTCTGTATTAAAATAACCGGCAATCACTTTCGCCGCAGTACTTCGAGTGATGCCGGTCATTTCTATTTCTATTCCGAAGTTTTGATTTTTCAAGTTACCACCTCGGTATTTTCTTCCTGCGGCTTTGACTTTTTAGGCTTGGGCGGTTTTACCTGCGAACCTTTCATATCAATGAACTCTCTGACATTTGCAGGAACATATTTTGCATACAGAGAGTCCACTGATTTTTCAAGCTCTTCCTTGAAATCCAAATCACGCTGTGACATATACAGCCTGATTGCATTCAGCTTTTCATCATCATACATTATGCTTACGCTTGTTTTCTTCATAAAAAATCACCTCGTCATTTCTTATTGCTTTGATTTACATATTTGATATTCGGTATTTTAAGCCACTTCGTCCATCCTCGACCGTTAAGCTCTGTTTTGACAACTCCGTAGGCTGTGCCTTGTGCTTCGATAACTTCACCGTTGCCGATATACACACCGATATGCCCGTCCATCCATACAGCAAGTCCGGGAGTATCGGGCATATTTGAAATCGGTCCGCTTTCGGTGACATTGCTCCAAATGGAGTTTGCTCCGCAATCCGTAAAGCCGTTTGAGCCTGTGACAATCTTTCCGCTGTCAGCGTTGTACCAAGCGTAGGATTTTATCAAGCCTATGCAGTCGCAGACTCTTTTGCCGAGCCACTTTTCACCGACCTGTCGCATTTCACCGCCTGCCTCGTTGTTGCCGGGATACAGACTTGCCTGTTGGTCAAGATACTGCTTTGTACAAACTTGTCCGTAACCGCCGTAAACATAACCCCAGCCGTTTTTGTATGCATTCTCGCACCACTTGACAAGGTCGAGATTGTTTTTCGTGGTCTTGTCTGTAAAGCCTGAGGTGCTGATTTCTGCACCCTTGATTGACTGCATCATCTTTTGGAACTCGTCATACTTAATCTCCGTTCCGAATTTCTGATTGACAGCTTTTATCAAATCCTCATCAGACTGATTCTTCTTGAAACAGGATACGAAGTTTTTTACAAAATCATTTTCCTTGGATTTATCGGACAGGGAAAACAGATAGATAACTTCTGCCTGTGTGTTGCAGTCGGACAGTTTTTTGCTTTTGAGTTGATTTTCAACCTCGGTCATCGTGTCGTTGATAAGCTGTAGATTTTCCATCTGCTCGGCTGAGATGTTTTCTTGTATGGACTGGTTGAGCTTGTCTGTATCAATATCCATACTGCCGTTGAAAATTGACACAACAGCAACAATCGGCATAACCAAGATTATGATTATGCCGATTACTATACCGCCTATTGTTTTTATTACCTTTTTATCTGTGAGCAGAGCAACTGCTATTTTCTTCAGTGCCGCACCTACTGTTGCTGACATACAATCACCTACCGCCTGCACTGCCGAAAATTTCGGCTTTGTATTCGGGAGCCTGAACAAGAAGCAAGTATCTTTCATTACCGCACCTATACAGGCAAGTTCCTCGCTCACCGAATTTGATTAAGGCATACTCGTTTGGTTCTACCATTAGGGCATCTTCAAAATTTTTCGGATTGATGTTGCCGGGGAAGAATAAGAAGTGATGAGTAGGAATTGAGAACAAAGGTTTTGTGTACTCCTTAACGCTCGGAATCAGAAAATCGTCGATGTTCTGACTGGCTAAAATCACGGCTGAATCTTTCTTGCGGACACGCTTCATTGCGTTGCGGATATACTCAATAGCGGTGAGGTTAGACAAAAATAAATAGAGCTCGTCTATTGATGCAACGGTGTTTCCCTCGCCGAGAAGCTTGTTTGACATATAGGAAAGGATATTAAACAACATTGCATCTTTGAGCCTTTTGTTAGTATCTAGCAAACCCTTAACCCCGAAGCACAGAAATTTGTCATCAGTGATATTCGTGTAACCGTTGAAGTATTTACTCTCAGAACCAACACACATACTGTGAATACCCAGACAAACCTCCTGCAGGATTTCTTCGGTGTAGAGATATTTCCGCTTGTGATCGTAGGTCATATATTCTTCCTCGCACAAGTCATAAAAGTCAGACATCACAGGAAAGTCCGTAGGCTTTTTTGTGCTGTAATCTGTCGTGTCTGTAATGCCGAATCGTGCGTACAGCTTCATAAGCAGGATTTCGATTGTATCAAGCTGTGCGTCCGTGAAATCTTTGTAGGTTCTGAAAAAATCCTTCAGAAATGCAATGTGCTGTGATAATCGGGTAACACGCTTGAACGGTTCGGGTGTTTTGGAGTCAATTCCTTCATTTGCATTACCCCAATCTTTAGGTTCAAGCGGATTGATTTTGTATTTGCCCGACATAAAATCAATGTAACAACCGCCGAGGGCATTTGTCAGATCCTCGTACTCTGCTTCAGGATCAAGGCATAAGATTTTCTTTCCGCTTTCACGAATGTTAGTGAGGATAAGTTTCAATAAATACGATTTACCCTGACCGCTGTTTCCGAGAATAAGGATATTACTCGTTGTCTTGTCCTCTGTTCGTCTGTCAAAGTCGACAAGGATATTTGTGCCGTATTTATCTCTGCCAATGTACAAGCCGTTGGGATCTGTCTTACCTGAAAAGTTAAACGGAAACAGATTTGCAACAGATGAAGCAGGCAACACTCTTTCATACAAACTTCCAAACTGGTTACTGCCGATAGGATTTACAGACAAGAAACCTTCTTTCTGTCTTAGCGTTAATCTATCCACCTCGATCTTTGAGCGAGTAAGCTCCATTGCAATATCAGTCTGCAACTCCTTTAATTTCTGTTTGCTTTTCGCCTTTAGTTCAATAAATACCGAACAATGCAACAAAGCCTCCTTGTTCTTCCTCAGATTTGCCATAAGGGTGACAACATCCTGCAAGTTGCCCTGTGCTTCAATGGTTTCATTTACATCGTTACCGCTTGATTTAAGCTTGTTTTTCCGTGTTGCGTTCTGAATTATTTTTCTCTGTTCCATACTTTCAACAAGCCTGTGGTAGATGCGGAGAGTAACGCCGTTTCTGTCTGCAAGCTGTGAGAGAATTGCCTGTTCTTCAGTTGACGGCGGATATTCTCTGACTGCCCATACACTGCGGT
>JBJEOZ010000005.1:0-11887 GCA_051880975.1 Ruminococcus sp. | reverse complement strand
CGCCGAACATAAGCAGTGAGCAGACAATGCCCATTATTACGAAGAAAGGAATAGACACCTTGTGTATTCTTCTTATATCCTTATACCTTTTTTGTGCATTGCTTTCGGAAATCATCCTTGATACTGCAATGGGCAGACCTGCTGTTGCAATAGTAAAAAGAGGTACATAAATTTCGTAGGCATTGTTAAAAAGTCCTGTACCAAAGGATGCAAGTTCAGGGCCGAAAAGTCCGTAAACTCTTGTTAAAGCCACCTTGTATATCATACCGCAAAGCTTAACGATGATAAGTGCAAGGGACATTATCATTGCACCCTTGACAAAGGTTTGACCTTGAATGCTTTGGTTTTTGTTTTTATTTTTCGCCAAATCAATCACCTTACAGATAAAAAAGGCGGTTTCCCGCCTTTTAATATGAAAATTTAATGATTATTCCTGCATACCTGCATCCTCGTCGGAGTCGCTTTTAACAACAACTTCCTTGAAAGGATCTTCCACAACAACTTCTTCCTCGTCATCAATGGTGTCGTCCTCAGGTACAAAAGGGTCTTGCTCAATCTTTGCTCCGCACTTGTTGCAGAAAAGGCTGTCTTTGTCAAGCTCTGCCTTACAGGAAGGGCAAATAACCTTGTGTCTTGCGGCTGTGATATACTCATTTGTTGTTTGAAGCTGAGCCTTCAGCTCGTCAATCTCTTTAATGAGTAATTCAATAGACCTGCTGTCTTCTACGCCGATTTTACTGCAAGCATATACTTCCTCACCAAGAGTTTGGTATTTTTTACGAATCTCGTTTGAAAGTCCCGAAGCAGTAAATTTCAGCTTAGAATAATCAACTATATTATTTGTCTTTTTAGAAACGGTGCTTGCCGCTGACTTAACATTTACCATAACATCATCTAATATTCCCATTCTGAAAAACCCCTTTCAAAATTTAGGCAAACACTGAAAAAATCTTTTGTGAATTCAGTGTTTCGCTGGTTTATTATAGCATTTATTAATAAAACTTTCAACCTTATTTCGTAAGTTCTGTAAAAAATTTATCGGCATTTTCTTTGCGGTTTAGTATCTCATCAAACTTGTCAATATATTCATATGGAAATTTGTAATTAAAAATGCGTTGTAAGTCATTCTTTTTGTGATTTTTCAGCTTTGTTACTGCACCTGCACCGCAGGCGAGGATTGAGTGGGTTTCGTCCATAATGAAAACATTGTAAAGTCCTTCGTGACCCGGCTTTGACCAGCCTACATTTTCGTAATTCCCTACCATTCTGCTTTGGCGGTAGAGGTAATAGGGTATGTAGCCACTTTCTGTCAGCCTTTTTTCGGCATAGCTGAGCATTTTACCTGTTCTCTCTGCGTCTTCCCTGCTTGTTGTAAGACCGTTTTCGGTGTAGTCGGCACTTCTTTTGATTGACAGTGTGTGGACTGTGATATTGTTCACATCAAGGTCAATTATTTTGTCAAGGCTGTTTGAAAAGCTTTCAAAGGTGTCGTCGGGAAGTCCTGCAATCAGATCGGAATTTACCGTGTCAAAATTAAAGGCACTTGCTGTTTTAAAGGCTTTTAATGTGTCTTGTGTTGTATGCTTTCTACCTATTGAACTTAGCACATTGTCGTTAAGGGTTTGTGGGTTTATGCTAATTCTTGTCACTCCCCCTGACTTTAGCTCCTTAAGTTTTTCTGGGGTTATTGTGTCCGGTCTGCCTGCCTCAACGGTAAACTCCCTACACTTTGCCATATCAAATGAACTGTTTATTGCGTTTATTATTTTCTTTAGCTGGCTTGGATTTAGTGTTGTAGGTGTGCCACCGCCGATATAGACGGTTTCCAGCTTTAGGGAATGTTTCTTTGCGATTTCTCCTGTTAAGGAAATTTCTTTACACAGCAAATCAACATATGGCTCTATAAGGTGCTTTGTCCTCTCCACAGACTGGGAAACAAAACTGCAATAGCTACACCTTGATGGGCAAAATGGAATGGAAACATATAGAGAAAAAGAATTTTCTTTTGAAGAATTAAGAATTTTCCTCTCGTATTTTTCCGTTGTTGTGGCAAGGGCAAGTTTCTCGTCTGTAACATAGTAATAATTTTTGAAGTAATCTCGGGCGAAATCCTCACCATTTTCCAGCATTAGGGAACGGAGATATTTTACAGGACGAACTCCCGTAATCATACCCCAAGGCATTGTTATGCCTGTGTAATCGGTTAAAATCTTGAAAAGAAGCGAGCATATTATCTGTTCATCAGCTTTATCATCACCTGTTTTATCCCCTGTCAGCGTCTTTTTATACTGTGAAAATACTGCTGTGACGGTTATTTTATCGTCAACTGCTGTAAGGATATATTCATCCTCGCTTAGTGCTTTATTGTCCTTTATTACTTCGAGCTTTTCGTATGGGAAAAACAGCCTTGCTATATTCTCTATTTCGTAATGAAAGGGATGGTTATCAATAAATATCTTCATAGCTTGTGTTCATATATGGATTATATTTTTTCTCGTGGGAAAGGGTTGTGCTTTCCATATGACCGGGGTAAATGTTGTATTCTCCCTCAAGAGATGCTATCTTCAATAGGCTTTTTATCATTGATGCGGGAGAAGAATCGGGGAAATCTGTTCTTCCGCAGGACTCGCAAAACAGGGTGTCCCCTGACATTATGTTTTGGTCAAAGATAAAGCAACCGCTTCCCATGGTGTGGCCGGAGGTTTCCATATATTTAATTTTGGTATTTCCAAGATTAACAACCTCTCCGTCCTTTAGGGAGTCGGCTGAAAAATGAGTGAATTTTCTACTTGCAAACTTGTTTGAAAGGTTTAGGTCGTCATTTTCAAGGGAGGGCAAATCCTTTTCGCCGATATACACCTTTGCATTTGGGAACTCATTTAAGTAGGCAGAAACACCTGTGATGTGGTCAAAATGACCGTGAGTCAGCAGTATCATCTCAAGATTTCCACCGTTATACTTGATGTAACCGACTGCCTCTTTGGAATATTCACCTGGGTCAACAATCGCCATTGCAGATGTTTCAATATCCCTTATCACATATGAATTTGTAGGCATTATTCCAACCTGAAATGTTTTGATTTCTGTCATTTCATAATCTCCTCTGTGTCAAGAATTATTGTAACAGGCCCGTCATTAAGCAGACTTACCTTCATATCTGCACCAAACTCACCCTTTTCAACTGAAGCAACACCTTGTTGTTTAAGCTTAGTACAAAAATATTCGTAAAGCTCATTTGCCTTATCGGGTTTTTCCGCATTTATAAAGGATGGTCGTCTGCCGTGACTGCAGTCGGCATAAAGGGTGAAGTTAGAAATAACAAGAGCCTCTCCCCCTATGTCAAGTAGAGAAAGATTCATCTTGTCGTTTTCATCGGAAAACACCCTTAGGTTTGCAACCTTTGAGGCTAAAAATTCCGCCTCTTTTTCTGTGTCACCCTGTTTTACACCCAGTAAAACAAGAAAACCCTTGTCGCACTTTCCTTTTATTTCTTTATTAATTTCAACATTGGCAAAGGAAACCCTTTGTAAAACTACTCGCATAATTCACCTATATTATCAATTATTATGTCATTCCGAGCTTGTCGAGGAATCCCCTGCCTCTACCACTAATTTTGTTAGAGAAATCATACTCTCATATAACCTAATAGTGTCGATTTATGCACTACTGCTATCCTTTCAGATTCCTCGCTACGCTCGGAATGACAGGAGAGAGATTTCATTTCCTCAGAATGACAGATTGTGGTGTCAATTATTCACCTATATTCTTGTTACCGAAATTATACCGTTGATGTTACCTAAGTGGGTCATAATGCCCTTTAGGTGGTCAATTCCGTTTGTGTCTATTGTTGCTGTTACAACAGCATTTCCGTTTTTAGCCTCTCGTGAAGTAAGACTTCTGATGAAAATGTGCATTTGTGAAAGCTGAATTGTTACATCAGCCAAAAGGCCTGTACGGTCGGTTGCCACAATTTCAAGTGTACTTTGGAAACTGTCGTTAATTTTGCCAATCCACTTTGCCTTAACCCAGCGTTCAGGCTCGGCACAGGAAGAAATATCCTTTGGTACATTAGGACAGGTTCTCTTGTGGATGGAAACACCGTAGCCCCTTGTGATAAAGCCGATAATATCGTCACCGGGCAAAGGATTGCAACACTTTGAGAATTTTATCAGGCAGTCGTCCATACCCTCAATTTCAACACCGGAGGAAACCTTGTTATGCTTTTTTGCCGGTTCCTTTGGGGGAACGAACTCAACAACCTTTTTCTCGTACTTCTTTTGGTACTCTTCCTTTATTCTTGGGAGTATCTTCCAAATTTGTATTCCGCCGTAGCCTATTGCGGCATAAAGGTCGTCAATAGAATTACAATGCTGTTTTTGGAGCATTTTTGGGAAAATATCGTTGGCATCCTCCTCTGTCATATAAATACCGGATTTTTTAAGCTCAGCATCAAGGGATGCCTTGCCCTCAACAATATTTTCTTCTCTGCGTTCACGCTTAAACCACTGACGGATTTTTGTCCTTGCCTCACTGGTTTTTACAATATTGAGCCAATCCCTTTTGGGGCCTGTGCCCTCCTTTTGGGTGATAATCTCAATAATTTCTCCGTTTTTCAGCTTGTAGTTAATTGGGACAATTCTTCTGTCTGCCTTGGCGCCAATCATTCTGTTGCCAACCTCGGTATGGATAGCATACGCAAGGTCGATTACAGTTGAACCGCTTGGGAGGTTGATAAGGTCGCCCTTTGGGGTGAATACAAACACCTCTTCCTGACTAAGGTCGTTTTTGATATTCTTGATAATATCTGTGGAGTCCTCGGACTGAATTTGATTTTCAATCATTTTTCTCAGGGACTCTATCCTCTCTCTAAGTATGTCCTTGTCATTCTTTGTGGGAGAAAGTCCCAGCTTGTACTTCCAATGGGCGGCAATTCCGTACTCCGCTGTGTAGTGCATTTCCCATGTGCGAATTTGCACCTCAAAGGGTACACCCTCTTTGCCGATAACAGTTGTGTGGAGGGACTGGTACATATTTTTCTTTGGGGTGCTGATGTAATCCTTGAACCTGTTTGGCAAAGGCTGATAGATGTCGTGAATTACGCCCAAAACATTGTAGCAGTCCAAGACGGAATCAACAATTATCCTCACCGCAAAAACATCATAGATTTGGTCCATTGTTTTGCCCTTCATAAAGGTTTTGCGGTAAATGGAGTTTATGGACTTTACTCTGCCGGAAACATAGATTTTTTTAACTGAGTCGCCAATTCGCTCTTTTATTTCGTGCTTTATTTTATCAATAAATTTATCTCTCTCGTCCTTTTTAAGGAGAAGTTCGTTTTCGATTTCTTCGTAACCCACAGGGTCAAGAATTCTTATGGAAATATCCTCAAGCTGTTCTTTCATTGCCTTCATTCCAAGGCGGTGTGCAATAGGGGCATAGACCTCCATAACCTCAAGTGCCTTGTCACGCTGTTTTTGAGGTTTCATAACATCAATGGTTCTAAGGTTGTGAAGTCTGTCGGCAAGCTTTACAATGATAACCCTGATATCGTTGCTCATTGCAATAAGCATTTTTCTTAGGTTTTCTGCCTGTCTTTCCTCACGGTTTGAGTATGAAATTTTAGAAAGCTTTGTTACACCGTCAACAAGCTCGGCAATAGTTTCGCCAAACTGCTTTTTGATTTCGTCAAGCTCTACTTCTGTATCCTCAACAACATCGTGTAGTAGAGCCGCAACAACGCAGTCGGTGTCCATACCGATTTCAACCAAAATACAGGCGACTGATGTGGGGTGCAAAATATAGGGTACTCCGGAAACTCGCCTTTGGTCACCGTGGGCGTCATAAGCCAAGTGATATGCCTTTGTTATGAGAGCCATATCAAAGTCGTTACCGCTGTTATTTATAAAATCAATAAGGTCGTTAAAATCATTATAGTTTTCGTAATGTTCGACCATATTACTGCACCTCCTTTAGTTTTTTGATGAATACAGAGTCGTCTAAATTAACCTTTCCGCTTTGGAGCATTTGGATTTTGCTTGAATAAAGTCCCTGCTCCCAATGGATAAGTCCAAGTTCTTTCATAGCATACAGGATAATCTTTAGTTTACCCATATTAACCTTGTAGTTAAGGAAATGAATAAGGGCATATTCGTCGTAATTAAAGCCATTGTTTGACTTTAAAAATCTGTACACCAAGATAAAATCTTCTCTGCTTGGGAGAATTGATAATGCTTCGCTACGGGTTAGCTTTTGCTTTGTTGCGAATTTTTCAAAAACCCTCAAGCTGTCAATTAGGGCTTCGTTGTCGCTTTGGGAATACTTGATGCTTTTAATTATTATACTCAAGTTTTCCTGTCCGTTATACACATTTTTGTCAAGGGATACTGCTAAATCAACGGTATCACCAATTCGGTAACAGCAATCCTCCGACGTATGATTAAAATACATTGCATTTATAAATATATTCTCTCTGCAAAGTGAGAGTTTAAGATGTTTTCCTCCGCCTACAAGCTGCATTTTGCTGATTTTAAGGTTGAAAAGTCCAAATATAGGTGATGGATTGGCGGCACCGTAAGGCTCAAGGTATCTAAGGTTTTCTACAACGGATAAATCAAGTTGTGTCGGATTTAGTTTGCAATCAATATCAACCCTGTTGTAGGGCATTGTAATACTTTCACAGTACCGGTTAATTCTTTTACGGAATAATGGGATATTTTCTTTTTTAAGACCTATACCCACAGCCATTGGGTGACCTCCATAGTTTGTAAGCACATCACTACAGGCAAAAACGGCGTCGCACAGGGAAAAACCGTCTACACTTCTGCCACTCCCCTTGGCTGTTCCGTCACTGTCAATGCCGATAATTATTGTGGGTTTATCGTAAATTTCCTTAATTCGTGATGCAACAATTCCAATAACTCCTTGATGCCAGCCCTCTCCGGCAATTACAATTACTTTGTCATAAACTATGTTCGGTGTTCTCAAAATTCTTTGATTAATTGAGTTCAAAATATGCTTTTCTATTCCCTGACGCTCTCTGTTGTCGGCACCAAGCTCATCTGCAACAGAAACTGCCTTTTCATAATCATCTGTAAGAAGAAGTTCTACACTTTTGTTGGAAAGACCGAGTCTGCCACAAGCGTTAATTCGTGGAACAAGGGTAAATGAAACATTACCGGCAGAAATTGATTTGTTGTTTAAGTCGGCCTCCTCTTTCATTGCGTTAATGCCTATTCTGTCGCTGTTTTGAATATGCCTTAGTCCGTGCTTAACAATGGTTCTGTTTTCTCCTCTAAGGGGAACAATGTCGCCTATTGTTCCTAAGGCAGCAATATCGCTAAAATTTTCAAGGAGATTTTCTATGTCGGCATATTCACCCTCAATAGCCATAACAAGCTTGAAGGCAACACCTACACCGGAAAAATCCTTAAAGGGGCTTTTGTCGTCCTCTCTGTGAGCATCAACAACGGCAACAGCCGGAGGGAGTTCACCGGAGGGCATATGGTGATCTGTTACCACGGTATCTATTCCAAGGGTATTTGCATAGGCAATAACATCTCTTGATGAAATACCGTTATCAACGGTTATAATGAGGTTTATACCTTGGCTATGTAGCTTGTCAACTGCATCTATATTCATACCGTATCCCTCTTCGCTTCGTGAGGGAATGTAAAAAATAACATCTGCGCCAACATTGTCGTAGAGGTAGCTGTAAAGCAGGGAAGTACTTGTTACACCGTCTGCGTCATAGTCGCCGTAAACACAGATTTTTTCCCCTTTCTCAATGGCGGATGTAATGCGGTTTACCGCCTTATCCATATCCTTCATTAAAAACGGGTCGGAAAAATTACTTTCGTTACTTAGAAAATCCTCAATTTCTTCTTGGGTAGTAACCCCTCTAATGTCAAGCATCATCGAGAGAAATTCCGGCAAACCGTACTGCTTTGCCATAGATTTTGCTCGTTCCTTATTAAGTTTTTTCACGGACCATACTTTCATATATACCTCTGTTGTTATTTGATACTTTTGCATTAATTATGTTTGATCTCACTCGTCTTTGTGGGAGATTTATAGTTTGTTGATGTCATATTGGCTTTTGAGATACTACTAATGCTGTAGTATATTTTTGCACTCCTTAATTCATGGGTATATGTCCACTGCATTTTGTATGTCGGTTGGGATATTTAAATGTACTATTTCATTATTTAATGTGTTTTTTATAGAAAGTGCAATTTCATAAGCTAAATTCACAGGTACTGCATTACCTATCATTTTATAACCAACATCAACATTATCATACAAAAACTTAAAGTTGTCCGGAAAACCTTGTATTCTTGCAATTTCCCTCACAGTCATTCGCCTATAAAGATGTTCTTTTCCTTTGACAAATTCCCTCTTGTTTTTGCTAATGAATTTCATTTTTGGAGCAGAAGGATGAATTTGACACTGTCGTCCTGAAGCTTGAACAGTAAAAGCTTGTTCATCCCATGCTTTAACCCTATTCCTACTCATAAATATAGGAGAATATGCACCTATAAAATATTCATGATTGTTTATTGCTTTAGGATTATGCCTATTTCCTTCAAGAGCAGGTACTGCTGTGTCCTTTAAATCCCAAATAATGTCTTGTAAAGTTATTTTTAAATTATCATCTGCTGTTGAGCCTTTTGGAAAATTAAAATTAATGTTTAAGTCTTTTCTAAATCCAATGTAAAACACTCGCTTTCTTTCCTGTGCAGTATGATAATCTTTAGCGTTCACCAAATTAATTGTTACATTATAACCTGATTCCCTAAATAGCAAAAGAATATTTCTTACCGCTTCGCTATGACGATTGGCTAACATACCACTAACATTTTCAGCCAAAAAAAATTTCGGTTGAAAATCTCTAAGTATTCTAATGTAATCGAAAAATAATTGTCCCCTAGCATCTTTTATACCTCTTAAAGAGCCAGCCTCAGACCAAGATTGGCATGGTGGTCCACCAATAATTCCATCCACTCCACAGTCCATATATTGTGCAATGTCTATACTATTTATTTTTCTAATATCGCATTCTATTAAATGTGTATTTGGATGATTATATTTAAAAGTCGGGCAGATTGTTTTATCAAATTCATTTGCAACCTGAATTTTAAATCCTGCTTTTTCAAAACCCAAATCTAATCCACCACAGCCACTAAATAAACTAATAATATTCATAGTTTTCTCCCGTTAGATAGTAAATCTTATCATCTTTGCATCTATCAGCATTGCCGGATTATTAGGATTTTTTATTTTAACATTTTGAATTATCAATCCATTAGTATGTTTTCCTAATTCATCCAATTCCATACTTTCATCAAATGAATTGTACTTCTCTCTATTTATAATAGCACAAAATTCAAACTTCTTAGTTGTATCTAATTGTGTTATGTATGAAAATGCTTTCCATGGATTCTTCAAAATCCACATACCTCTAATTCTTAAAGAAGTTATTCCAAGAGGATCAACTTTATTCAATCGCCCTAATTCATCAGTTTCCGCAAATTGAATACCAGGTAACCCTTCAACACCCTCTTTAATAGTTCTCTTTATTCTCAGATATGTTTCTTCTGTGGCTGCATAATCTATTCCATAAACCATAAACATTGATTTCAATTTTTTGTTTTTAACCGAACCTACTATGTAAAGTAAATCTTTTTCTACCCAATCACCATTTTCAGCATTCCTACACCCCTCAGTAATCATTCTACTATCAGAATATAATTTACATTTGGGATGTGAGCTATTGAGTTGAATATCACCTTGAACGGATTCGATCTTTTTTACTTCAATAGCATCTCCGCTATATAACATAGCATCAGGTGGATTTGAATCGTTACCAATATAAGAAAACACTTCAGAGATTCTTTTTAACCTATCCTGCTCATTACTTTCTCTTAAAGTTCCGGCATACAAATCCTTAACATATTCTTCAAGACTATCACCCTCGCCATTTGCCCTATGTCGTGAATTGTAGTAATCTCCCAATTCCAATTGAGGATCTTTGATTAAATTCAATATTGCTTTTATTGTATTTGCCATCGTCTTTATTCCTTTCATTAAGTTGTGGAGGCTTTTGAGTTAATTGGGGTTCGTTAGCATTTCTTCTGCTAATTTTCTTGTGCTTTCTGTGATTTCTATGCCACCCATAATTCTTGAAAGCTCGTCTACTCTGCCGTTGTGGTCAAGGGTGACAACATCTGTAAAGGTTCTTCCGTCCTTAACATTTTTGCGAATCAGATGGTGACTGTCGCCAAGGGACGCTATCTGCACCTGATGGGTTACGCAGATTACCTGACGGTTTTTTGATACTTCCTTTAGCTTTAGACCAACCTTTCGGGAGGCTTTGCCGGATATTCCTGTGTCAACCTCGTCAAAGATAAGTGTATCTACAATGTCACTTGCTGAAAGCACCGTTTTTATGGCAAGCATCATACGGGAAAGCTCTCCTCCTGATGCAATTTTTGAAACAGGCTTTGGAGTTTCGCCCGGATTTGCGGAGATTAGAATTTCCACCTTATCCTTTCCTGTGGATGTTAATGGTGTTTCTTCCATTGAAACAAAAATTCTTACATTGGGCATATCAAGAAAGCTCATTTCTTTTTGCACCCTTGCTGAAAACTCCTCCCCTGCCTTTTGGCGGAGATTTGTAAGGTTTTCTGCCTTTTTTACAGCTTTGTCAAGGAGATTATTGTATCTCTCCTTAAGCTGTGCCATATTTTTGTCGTAATTTAGAAGATTATCAAGGCGGGTGGATGCATTATCCCTGAATTCTAAAATTTCTTCTATTGTATTACCGTATTTTCTTTTTAATTTGTAGATTTCATCAAGTCTTTGCTCGATTTCTTCAAGTCTTGACGGGTCAAACTCCAGATTGTCAATTAAGTCATCAATTTCTGCGGAAATGTCCGAGAGTGTATATGAAAGGTCGCTTAGTCGGTTGCTGATGTCCTCGGCCTCTTCATAAAAATTACTTGCTTTTATTAGGTTTGTGCTTGCCTCGTCAACCAAGTTACAGGCACCGTCAGACACTCCGTAGCCTGATAGGACTGACTTTGCTTTGTCAAGATATGTGCGGATTTTCTCGCTGTTTTGCAAAAGCTTTTTTTCGTTTGCAAGCTCCTCGTCCTCACCTGCTACAAGGGAGGCGTTGTCAATCTCGTTGACCTGAAATGTGAGCAAATCAATTTCGTAAAGGCGTTTGTCTTCGTCACCGCCATTTTCGTTTAGTTGCTTTTTTATTTTACATAATTCTTTATAAGAAGTATAATAGTCCTCTTTTTCCTTTGCAATATCTGCATAATTGTCAATATAGTTTATATGGGAGTCGGACTGCATTAGCTCAAGGCTTTCGTGCTGACCGTGGATATTGATTAGATTTATGCCAAGTTCTTTTAAAGTTGTAACGGTAGTTGGGCGGTCATTAATTCGGCATACACTTCTGCCGTTCAGGGAAAGCTCTCGGCTTAAAATCAGCGTTCCGTCATCACTTTTAAAGCCCATTTCCTCTGCCTTTTTGAGAATATTTGAGTCAACACAAGTGAATGTGGCGGAAACAAAGGCACTTTCACTGCCTGTACGGATAATATCCTTACTGGTACGGTGACCTGTTACGGCATTTATGGAATCTATAATAATACTCTTTCCTGCTCCTGTTTCGCCGGTGAGCACATTAAGACCCTTTGAAAATTCAAGATTGGTTTTTTCAATTACAGCTATGTTTTCAATGTAAAGGGTGCTTAACATACATTATCTCCTTGAATGAATTATTTTATATGTTTCTTTATTATAGTAAATTTTTAAACTTTTCTTTAAGCTCAGTTGCAAAATCCTTGTTCCTCATAACAATAAAAATTGTGTCGTC
>JBJEOZ010000004.1:0-11895 GCA_051880975.1 Ruminococcus sp. | reverse complement strand
TCTGTGTTCGGGATGGGAACAGGTGGACCCTCAGCGTCATCAACACCAACTTATTCAGTTCATTGTTCTCTCAAACAACAATATGAATTATACCACCCTATTTCAAAAAAATCAACCCTTTTTTCAAAATTTTTTAAATTTTTTTATTTTTCTTTTTTTACGCTATATATTTGACTACAAAACACAAAAGGAGTAAAATATTGTATAAATTTATGAGTGCAAAAGCAACTAAGTTTAAAATGAAATAAGGGAATAAAATGAACAAAACAAAAAAAGCCTCACTTTTACTATCCTCCCTATCCATTTACAAGGGAATATTGACAAGGAGTGTTCCAAAGGCTCTGTACAGGTTAATCTTGTCAATAGATAAAAGTCCTGAGGACTTTCTAAATGCATACGGAGATTTTTACCGACTGCTGTGTGACAGACACTGTTCAAGTCGTTTGAGCTACAATCTGACAGAGGCGGCGCTGTTTGACGAAAACTATTTCACCAAGACAGCAACCGCCAACAGGGTTGAAAAGATGTCACAGGAAGAAAAACAGGCTGTTATAAGGGATATTAAGGCAATCCTTTTCGCCTCTCAAATCACCCCTGAGGATATTATTAACGACTACAAATATAAAGATGAAATAGCTGACATTGTTTCTACACTTCCAAGGTGGACCTGTGGAGAGCCGGCATATGAATTTATGGGCTTTGACGGTAATCTTGACAGTATAAGCAAATTCCACCGAATTAACGGTTGCGGTATGTTTGCAAGGTACAAGTCATTTGTATGGCGTGAGGGTGGTATTCAACCAATCATCAATGCCGACCCTGTTCGCATTTCTGATTTAGTTGACTACGAATTTCAGCGTAATCAGGTTATCGAAAACACCCAAGCCTTTATAGAGGGAAAACAGGCAAACAACTGCCTGCTTTACGGTGATATGGGCACAGGCAAAAGCACAACTGTCAAGGCTGTTGTTAACGAATACAGAAATGACGGTCTGCGTATTGTTGAAATGCCAAAGGAAAGACTTATGGAATTTCCTCTCCTTGTTGACATAATCGCCTCTGTACCGATGAAATTCATAATTTTTATTGACGACCTGTCTTTCCAAAGGCAGGACGAGTGCTACACAAGCCTTAAGGCTGTTTTGGAGGGCGGAGTTGCCTCTCTTCCTCACAATGCACTAATATATGCCACAAGCAACCGCCGTCACCTTGTTAAAGAAAACTTCGAGGACAGGGATTGCACTGAAGTTAACCGCCGTGACAATATGCAGGAAACCCTTTCACTTTCGGACAGATTCGGTCTTTCCATAGGCTACTTTGTTCCCGACAAAAAGAAATTCCTCCACATTGTGGATGAGCTTGCAAAAGCCAACGGAATAGCACTTGACGAAGAAACACTCCACCTTGAGGCCGAGAAGTTTGCTACCCAAAGGGCAACACGCTCGCCAAGGACTGCACAGCAATTTATTAAATCATTACTGTAAAACAAGAGGTATGAGATGAGAATATTCAAAATTACTATTTGTGCATTGCTTATTTTTTCTGTACTGTTTTCTGCTTACGGATGTACAAACAGCGACGGCGACTATCCTGTTACGATAGGAAACACAACCTTTGACGAAAGTCCCGAAAAGGTTGCAGTTGTCAGCCCTAATGTGGCGGATATTATTGACTGCATAGGCTACAACACCAAGGTTGCCCTTGTCAGCGACCAAGTTCTTACCGAAAGCTACAAGAATACCGAAAAGTGCGGAAACAACATTGACCCCGATGTTGACAAAATTATAAAAAGCGGTGCAACCGTTGTTATGGCTGACGACAATGTTTCGGACGGCACAATTAAAAAGCTTGAAGAATCGGATATTAAGGTTGTTCAGTTCCACTACGGAAACACAAAAGAAGATGTTAAGACCACATACACATCGGTGGGTTCAATACTTAATGGTAAAGAGGGCAAGGAAAAAGCTGAAAATGCTTGTAACACCCTATTTAATTATCTTGACACTTACTATCAAGAGGCAAAGAAGAAAAACAGCGAAAAGTTCCTGATGTATGTCAGCGGAACAGGACCTCTTGCTACTGTTATTGAAGAAAGCTGGTACAACACTATCCTCAATTACAGCGGCACAAAGGTTATAAGAGGTTCCCTTAACAATCCTACTGTTTCAGTAGGTGAAATAGCTGAGTGGAACCCCGACTTCCTTATCTACGACAAAAACACCTACAACAGCCTAAAAAACCGTTCTGCCCTTAATAAATGCAAATTTTTAACTAAGGGCGGAAATCTAAGACTTGACAAGGACTACCTTAAACTTCAAGGCACAACTGCTGTTGAGAACATAAGAAAAATAATTTCTCTGTATGACAAGGAGGCTGTTGAAAAGGCAGACCAAATCATAAAAAGCAGAGGAACAGAAACAACAGTATATACAACCACATCAACCACAGCAGTCAAAACCTCCGCAACAGGCAAAACCACATCTACTGTTGCCACCTCTGGAACAGATAATTTAAAATCCGAAAAAACCACATCAACAACCCAAAGCACAACCACTGCAACTGAGGCAACTTCTACAACAACATCGCAAACAAAATATGAATTGCAGTCCAAGTACAATGTGAGCTTTACTGAATCTGCAATAGACTCTATGAAAAAGGATAAGGAAAACAAGTACATTAAGGCAATGCAACAAAGGCTGTGCGACCTTGGATATATAGATGAATTTTATGTAAAAGGTTACCTTGGCGACCTGACCATTGCCGCCATCAAAAAATTTCAAAAGGCAAACGACCTTGATGAAGACGGAAATGTTACATCAAAGCTCCTTGAAAAACTATTCTCCAAGGACGCAAAAGCATATATTTAATAGTACAAGATAGTACACAAAAAAACAAAGACAGCGTACCACACCAAGATACGCTGTCTTTTGCTATATTCAGTTATTTTATCAATCCAAAATCCCCTTGACCTCGGGGATAAATTCTATACTTCTTTTTAAAATCCCCTGCATATATGCAATGGCTGTCCCGTAGTTTGTGAATGGTACTCCCTGTTCTACGGTGTGGTTCATTCTGTACTGCATTTCTCTTTCGTTCAGCATACAACCTCCGCAGTGGATTACCAAGCTGTAACTTGACAAATCCTCTGGATATTCTGTTCCACTTACAAGGGTAATATCCAAATTTTTGTTTGTATATTCACTGAGCCACCTTGGAATTTTTACACTTCCTATGTCCTCGCATTGGCGGTGGTGGGTGCATCCCTCGGCAATCAGCACCTTGTCGCCGTCTTTTAGCTTTGAAATCTCTTTTGCACCTATTATCGCTGTTTCAAGAAAGCCCTTAAACCTTGCCATTAAAATTGAAAATGAGGTGAGGTATATGTCCTGTGGCGTTCCTTTGTTTGCCTTTTCAAAAGCCTGACTGTCGGTGACAACCACACGGGGCTTTTTGTTTAGGTTATTTATTGTTTCTTTGATTTCATTCTCCTTGCAAACAACAACTGTTCCGTCACTGTCAAGAACATCACGAATCACCTGTTGCTGTGGGAGTATCAGTCTGCCCTTAGGAGCTGATGAATCAATGGGTATAACAAGCAGAACAATATCCCCTGAATTTAGTAAATCGCCGATTATTTTCTTGTCAATTGCCTTGTCTGTTGTAAGCCTTGCAACCATTTCCCTTAGGCTGTTTATGCCTGTTTTATTCAACGCACTTACTGAAATTTCGTTTTCCTTAAGGTCTTTGTTGTGAGTTATTTCAGATAAGTCAGCCTTGTTATACGCAACAACAAATGGGATTTTCCTCTCCTTAAACAGGGAAATCAGCTCATTGTCATAGTCCGTTAATCCCTTGGTTGAGTCCACCACCAAAACCGCAACATCAATTTTTCTGAGCACCTGTTTTGTCTTTTCAACTCTAAGGTCGCCAAGCTCACCCTTGTCGTCAATTCCCGGCGTATCAATAATCATTACAGGTCCCATTGGCAAAAGCTCCATAGCCTTGTAAACAGGATCTGTGGTTGTACCCAAAACATTGGAAACCACAGCCAAATTTTGATTTGTAAAGGCATTTACCACAGAGCTTTTTCCCACATTTCTCCTACCGAAAAAGCCAATATGCACCCTGTGGGATTTTGGTGATGAATTCATATTTACCTCCTGTCACACTACACTATACGGAAAGCCGATTAAAATCTGAAATCTCTTTTTCCCTCTTCTATTTTTTCAAGATTTTCCTCACAAATATCCCTTACCTTTTCCTTTGGAATATTGTTAAGCTCGTCCTCAATCAGCTTTTCGCCGATTTTTCTTGTTTCTTCACTGGCGTAGTCAATAAGGTATTCCTTAAGGGTCATTAAAGCGTTTGGGTGACAGCAGTTTTGAATTTGTCCTGCCTTGCACAGTGACATAAACCTGTCCCCTGTTCTGCCCTCTCTGTAACAGGCGGTGCAGAACGAAGGAATGTAGCCATTCTCCATAAGCCACCTTACAACCTCGTCAAGAGTTCTGTTGTCGGAAACATCAAACTGCTCTGTGTCGTGCGGTCTTTCCTCCTGGGTATAACCCCCAACAGAGGTTCTTGACGCACCTGAAATTTGAGAAACACCAAGTCCTATTACCTTTTCCCTTACCTGCTGACTTTCTCTTGTGGAGATTATCATACCTGTGTAAGGCACAGCAATTCTTATTAACGCACAAATCTTTGCGAATGTGTCGTCATCTATGCCGTTGTCAAAGGTGCTTGGGTCAATGTCGTCTGCCCTTTTAATCCTTGGTACGGAAATTGTGTGAGGTCCCACACCGTAAACAGCCTCCAAATGCTCTGCGTGCATCAAAAGTCCGGCAAACTCGTATTTGTACAGCTCAAGTCCAAACAGCACACCCAGTCCAACATCATCAATACCACCCTGCATTGCCCTGTCCATAGCCTCGGTGTGATAGTTATAGTTATGCTTTGGTCCTGTCGGGTGGAGCTTTTCGTAGCTTTCCTTGTGATATGTTTCCTGAAACAGGATATATGTTCCGATTCCCGCATCCTTCAGCTTTCTGTAATTCTCTACAGTAGTGGCGGCAATGTTTACATTCACCCTGCGTATGTTTCCGTTTTTGTGCTTAACGGAATATATGGTTTTTATGCACTCCAATATATATTCAATAGGGTTGTTTACAGGGTCCTCACCCGCCTCAATGGCAAGTCTTTTGTGACCCATATCCTGAAGTGCAATAACCTCGTTTTTCACTTCCTCCTGAGTCAGCTTTTTCCTTGCTATGTGCTTGTTTTTCATATGATAAGGACAGTAAACACAGCCGTTTACACAGTAGTTAGAAAGATAAAGGGGTGCAAACATTACTATTCTGTTTCCGTAAAAATCCTTCTTAATCTGCCTTGCAAGGTCATACATCTGCCCTATTTTTTCTTTGTTTTCACAGGCAAGTAAAACTGACGCCTCCCTGTGGGTAAGGCCTTTTCTCTTCTCTGCTTTGCTTAAAATTTCGTCAATCAGATTAAGATTATCCTTGTTTTTCTCTGCATATTCAAGGGTATCTAAAATCTCCTGATGATTTATAAATTCTTCAGCTTTTTCCGATTTTGGATTGTATTCAAACATTTTCTGCTCCTAACAAAAATGGCACACCTTAGGGTGTGCCATTAGTATTTGTATTTTACTAGGGAGTATCACCCTATCTCCAGCACCTTTGCTGTGAGATTAACAATTATTATATTCCTTTAACATAATAATTATATCACTATTGTGCGAGTAAAACAAGGTTATTTTTTAGCATTTTTCAGGTTCATCGTACTCCTCGCCAAACAGCTCCGCTGTCACGCTTTTCATAACCTGTGGGTCAAGTGGCTTATCCTGAAAATCAGTGTCAACCTCTGCAATTTCGTTTACAACCTCAATTCCCTCAATTACCTTGCCAAAGGCAGCATACTGACCGTCAAGGTGAGGACTTGTTTTGTGCATAACAAAGAACTGACTTCCCGCTGAATCAGGCATCATTGAACGAGCCATTGACAGCACTCCCTCTGTGTGCTTAAGGTCGTTTTTAAAGCCGTTTGCAGAAAATTCTCCCTTAATGCTGTAACCGGGGCCTCCCATACCTGTACCCTCAGGACATCCGCCCTGAATCATAAAACCGTAAATAACTCTGTGGAATGTAAGTCCGTTATAGTAGCCCTTGTTTACAAGGCTCAAAAAGTTCTTCACAGTATTTGGAGCAATCTCCGGATACAACTCTGCCTTAAAAATTTTTCCGTTTTCCATTTCAAATGTAACTACCGGATTTTTCATCTTTCATTCTCCTTTTTAATAATAGTTTAGAATTTATTATATAACTTCATAAATCAAATACCCGAAATAAACGGCGTACATAACAAGCATTATCGTTCCCCCAAGTCGGGAAAGCCTTTTGTTCTTTATAGTAAACAGCCACAAGGTTACAGCCGCACCAATCATTACAATGCTGTCAAATATAAACTCACTTCCAAAGCTAAGGGGATAAATTGTGGATGCCATACCTAAAACAAAGAGCAGGTTAAAAATGTTACTTCCCACAATATTGCCTATTGCAATATCGTTTTTACCCTTTTTAGAGGCAATCACCGAGGTCACAAGCTCAGGCAATGATGTACCGAAGGCAACTATTGTCAGTCCGATAATATCCTCACTGATACTGCACATTTGCGCAAGTTTTGTTGCGGCATCAACGGACAGATTCGCACCGAATACAACAGCACCGCCACCCAAAACGCTAACGAGGGAAGTCAGGGGGATATTAATCTTCTTTTTCTCCTCTTTAACTTCACCGTTAAGCTTGTTTTGTTTCATCTCTTTTTTTGCCGACAGGAAAAGATAAACCATAAACGAAACCAAAAGCAAAAGCAAAATCACACCGCAAATACGGTTAAGAGAGCTAAAGGTTAATCCCAAAATTAAGAATATGACAGAAATTCCTATTGTAAAGGGAATTTCATATCGTATGGTGTTCTTCTTTACCACCATTGGGGACACCACAGCGGAAATACCTAAAATCAGCCATATGTTCATTATGTTACTGCCCACTACATTTCCCACAGCAACTCCGCCAGCATGGTTAATTGATGCTGTGATGCTGACAGCCGCCTCAGGGGCAGATGTGCCAAAGGCAACTATGGTAAGTCCGATTATGATTTGAGGTATGCCAAAGTGGGATGCAATACTGCTTACCCCGTCAACAAAAAAGTCTGCACCCTTAACAAGAAGTACAAATCCTACTACCAAAAGCAGTAGTTGTAAAAGAATATCAATTACCAATTATTTCACATCCTTATTGGATAATGTAAACACTGAATATATTAACAACAAATGCGCCTTTAGTCAAGGAAAGTCCATAAAACATTTTGGATAAAATCACCTTTCTTTCAAAAAAATTTCACTTTACCGCTTTAAAATAATAGCAGAAACTTAAGGAGGAATAAAGTGTATATTGTCAAGAACGCATTAAGAAACATTATTCGAAACAAGGGCAGAAATATACTAATTATGATAATCGCCCTTGTAATTGCCCTTTCCGCCTGTATAGCCCTTTCCATAAGGCAATCGGCGGAAACAACCCGTGAAAACACCCTTGCAGGTATGAAAATCACAGCAAACATTACCGTCGACAGAGAACAAATGATGAAAAATATCAGTGAAGATGGCGGAGAAAACTCAAGGGAGAATATGAAAAGTGCCCTTATGAATACCCCTGAGCTTTCGGTAGAGGAAATGGAAACATACGCAAAGTGTGAAAGTGTTGAAAACTTTTACTATTCCCAAACAGCGTCGCTAAACTCCTCCGACAGCATAGAGCCTGTGGACACAAGCAGTGATTCTACTGAAACCTCAAATGAAACCGAGGGTCAAAACAGCGGTATGCCCTTTGATGGAGGTATGGAAAGAGGAAACGGAACAGGTCCATCTGTAAAAGGCGGAATGGGTGTACAGGGTGACTTTACCCTTGTGGGTTACAGCAGTGAGGACGGAATGACCTCATTTATTGACGGTTCCTCAAAAGTCACGGACGGAAGTATGTTTGACATAAATTCCTCCGACAAAAAATGCCTGATAAGCAGTGAGCTTGCCACCCTTAACTCATTAAAGGTCGGGGACAGCATCACCCTTACAAATCCAAATAACGAGGACGAGGAGTACAGTTTTGTTGTATCGGGTATTTATACAAACTCCGACTCAACAAACAGCGAAAGCATTATGGGCTTTGGGGCGTCACAAGACCCTGCAAACAGAATTTACACAAGCTATGAATGTTTAAATAGTATAATTGAAAAATCAGAAAAGAGTGCCACAACCACCACAGACGAAAACACAGGAATGGAAATGAGCTCCGCCATAAGGGGACAGTCAAACGGTACCTATGTTTTTAGTTCTGTGGATGACTACAACAAATTTGAGGACGAAGTGCGAAAGGCAGGACTTTCCGACACATACACAGTCCAGTCCAACGATTTAAACTCATACGAATCTTCCCTTGTACCACTTGAAAACCTAAGCTCCTTTGCAGGCTGGTTTTTACTCATTGTACTTATTATAGGAGCAATTATACTTGTTGTTCTGAATATGTTTAACATCCGCAACAGAAAGTACGAAATCGGTGTTCTAACTGCAATTGGAATGAAAAAGTGGAAGGTTGCACTGCAATTCCTTACAGAAACCTTCGTGGTAACATTTGTTGCAATAATCATAGGAACAGCAATAGGTGCCTTCACCAGCGTTCCCGTTACAAACGCTTTACTTGAAAATCAAATAAGCTCTGTTCAGTCACAGCAACAACAGGTTGCCGAGAACTTTGGCAGAGGCGGTTTTGACAGCAACACAGACTCCGCAAAAACTCCACCAAGCTCCAATCAAGGCTTTGGCGCAATGGGAGGAAAGGGTAATATGGCTCAAAGCATCAGCTATGTTGACTCCATATCATCTGCAACAGATTTAACAGTAATACTCCGGCTTATGCTGATGGGTCTTGCACTGACTGTAATAAGCTCTCTCACTTCCGTCATATTTGTAGGAAGATATGAACCGCTGAAAATTCTATCTCAAAGGGATTAAGGAGGAATAAAGATGGCAATTCTTGAACTTGAAAATGTAAGCTACTCCTACGACAACAAAAGAATAGTTGTACTAAACAACCTTAACTATCAGTTTGAAAACGGAAAGGTTTATGCAATAACAGGGCGTAGCGGTGCCGGTAAAACCACACTGCTTTCCCTATTAAGCGGACTAACCAACCCCACAGAGGGCAGAATCCTCTATAACGGAGAGGACATTCGCAAAGCCGATAAATACAAATACAGGAGCAACTGCGTAGGAGTTGTTTTCCAAAGCTTTAATCTGCTGACAAACCTTACATCCCTTGAAAATGTAATGCTTTCTATGGACGTGTCAAACCGTCATTTTGAAAACAAAAAGGGAAAGGCAACAGAGCTTCTCCACAAGGTTGGACTTGAGGATGATGAAATTAACAGGTACATCCTAAAGCTTTCGGGAGGACAACAGCAAAGGGTGGCAATCGCAAGGGCGCTTTCATACAGTCCCGACATTATTTTGGCAGACGAACCCACAGGCAACCTTGACCTTGAAACTCAAGACGAAATTATGGATATATTCAAAAATTTGGCTCACAACGAGGGCAAGTGTGTTATCCTTGTTACCCACTCCCCACAGGTAGCAGAGCAAAGCGACATAAACTATCAGCTCCAGCCTTTGAGAAAATCAAAAGCAAAGGCATAAAAGTAAACAATTCTATTTAACATAGTTTTTTCATATAGATTTCTCCTTTCATTTTATATAGATTTTCATTTTTTCTTCCTGAAAAAGCCCCCTTTGAGGGGCTTTTTATTATTGCAATATAAGATTTTTCGTTGTATAATTAACCTACTATGAAAAGAAAAAAATTATACTTTAAAGGGGCTATATTTTTAGTCCTTTGTTTAATCGGTACAACCTTCACCTCTTGTCAAAGCAAAACCGAAAATAGTGATTTTGACGGCCTTGAGGTGAGCTATATTGACGTTGGGCAGGGCGATAGCATTTTTATAAGGTGCAACGGCGAATCTATGTTAATTGATGCGGGAGAAAACGATGAGGGCCATATTGTTGCAGATTATATAAAGTCCTGCGGAACTGAAAAGCTGAAATATGCTGTGGGAACTCACCCTCACTCCGACCATATCGGCGGTATGGACACAGTTATGGAGGAAATTCCTGCCCACACCTTTATCTGTCCCGAAATTGATTACGACACAAAAACATGGAATGATGTTTTGGATGTTGTAAAAGAGAACGACACAGAGATAATCTACGCACAAAGGGGCAATTCCTACTCCTTAGGGGATGCCACATTCACCATACTTTCTCCTGACAAAAGGGGTATTTACAGCGACCTTAATAACTATTCAGTTGTGATAAAAGCGGAGTACGGAAGTTCATCATTCCTTTTCACAGGAGATGCCGAAAATATTGTTGAGGACGAGATGATAGAAAACGGCTGTAACCTAAAGTCGGATGTGCTAAAGGTTGGACATCACGGAAGTAATAGCAGTACCACTGACAATTTCCTCAAAAAGGTAAACCCTGACTTCGCAGTAATAAGCTGTGGCAAAGACAACAAGTACAATCATCCTCACAAGGAGACTGTGGATAAACTAAACAGCCTTGGTGTTACTGTTCACAGAACAGATGAAGAAGGTACAATAGTGGCACAAAGTGACGGAAAATCTATTACCTTTGGAGAAAACAGTGACACAAAAAGAACTGTCATAAAAACAGAAACCGGTACAAAAAGCCCTACAACCCCACAAAATAGCGAAACTACTCAAACCGAACAGGAAACAGAAAACAAGGAAATAGTATATGTTGGAAACAAAAACAGCAAAAAGTTCCACAAGGAGAACTGCGAGTCTGTTTTTGCAATGAATGAGAAAAACAAAGAGTATCTCCACAGCCGGAAAGATGCCATTGTTAAGGGTTACTCACCCTGCAATAACTGTAATCCGTAAATCCGACATAGGTCTATTATTAATTAGGATAAGTAGGTGCTTTGTATGATTAGAGAATTACTTAAAGAAAAATCAGTATGGGAAAAGCTGATGGCAACGGATAAGCCCATTATACTTTACGGTATGGGTGACGGTGCCGACCGTGTTCTCAAGGAATTTTCTGTACTCAACATCAGCATTTCCGGAGTTATGGCGTCAGACGGTTTTGTTCGTGGTCAGGTTTTTCACGGATTTACCGTACAAACCCTTGAACAGGTGAAAGAGGAGTTTAATGACTTTATAATCTTAATCACCTTTGGCACAAACAAACCCGATGTCATTGACAGAATAAAGGAATTAAATGAGGAGTACACCGTGCTTGTACCAAGCGTTCCCGTAGCAGGAGAAAAGATTTTCAACCGTGGCTACCTTATGCGAAACGGTACAGAAATTATGGAATCCTACAACCTTATGGAGGATGAAGAGTCCAAAGAGGTTTTTAGGAATATGTGCTATTTTCAGTACACAGGCGAACTAAAATACCTCTTTGCAATGGAAAGCAGTAAGGATGACGCCTACAAAATTCTCAACCTTACTTCAGAGGAAAACTACCTTGACCTTGGTGCATACAGAGGTGACACCATTGAGGAATTTTTGAAGTACACCTGCAATCAGTACAAAACCATAACCGCCCTTGAGCCTGACCCCAAAACATACAAAAAGCTTGTTGAGGCAATAGGAGATATGCCAAATACAAGACTCCTTGAAAAGGGAATATGGAACTTTGACACAGAGATTAATTTTGAAACAGGCAAAGGCAGAGGAAGTGTTATCAACAACAAAGAGGGTGTTTTGACCCCTGTTACCTGCATTGAC
>JBJEOZ010000003.1:0-2450 GCA_051880975.1 Ruminococcus sp. | reverse complement strand
CTTCAACATATGTATCATTCACACATTCCTCTGCAGTCTGCATATCTTCCACAATATTTTGTGACAGCATTTGAAGTCTGTGACCGTACTTATCCCTTGTCTGTTTAATTGCATTTTCGTCACGGTTTAAGTACATTTCTACTATCGTTTTATCTTCCAAAGCCGAAACCTCCTTTTTATTAAATTAGCGCCTTCACTATAATAAGCACTATTCAATCCCTGTTGGTTGCACTATTATTTATATTTTTTATTAATTTTACAGAAATGTAAATACCTTTTGTATATTTAATTTGATTTTGATGCGTAGGGGATTTTATTAAAGGACAGAAATGTTGATTTTTAGAACCTAACAGGCAAAAAACAATGCCCGTCAGAGAAATTAATCTCTAACGGGGGAGTTTCACATATTGCTTATTTACTAAATTTCAGTATTAAGCATCCCTAAAAATACACAGTAGGAGAACTTTTTTTGATATTCTTGGTCGCACAGTTGCTTCAACTCGTCGCTGTTTGACAGAAAACCGCATTCGACTATTACAGCCGGTATTTTTGCGTTGTCCAGTAGGAAAATACTTCCGTTTGTGGGTTTGCTTAGTCTTTGATTTTCCGGCTGTAAATACTTTTTTACAGTATCCGTTATGTTGTCAGCCAAAACTTTTCCTGACTGAGTTTGAGTTGCGTAAAACACCTGTGTTCCTTTGCAGGATGATGCAGGGAAAATATTTTGATGGATACTGATTGCCACATTTTGTATGTGGGAGTTGTAAATATCTAACCGCCTGTGCATATCGGACTTTTTTCTTCCCGATACAGTATCAATAGATTTGTCAGCTAAGTCGGAATTATCATCCCTTGTCATCACGATTTTGTATCCGTTAAGGGAAAGTATGTCCTTTAGTTTTTCAGTGAATTGCAAATTTATATCACTTTCAACTACTCCGCTTGAGCTGACAGCACCTCCGTCCTCTCCTCCATGTCCTGCATCAAGCACAATAATGTTATCACTGCTTTCATCCTCTAAATTCGACACATCAACAGAATTTTGTTCGTTTACAAGTGCCATAACTACAAAGCAAGCAGTAATTACTGTAATCATTACAATAATATGTTTTTTCCTTTTCATAGCATCTACCTCATAACTTTATATGCTGTGAAAAGTTTTTTATTATTACTATATAGGAAAAATTATTGTGATGTAGGCGGAGCCTCTGTTACCTCATTTTGAACTGCAACAGTGCTTGGCATTATAATTGTTTCGTAGGTTGTGGTTGAACTTTCAAAAACAGTGCCGTCAGTTGGCTGAGTTGAGGAGCTTCCATCTTCTTCCCTAACCGCCTCATCATTTGTAGCCACAGGATAAACCTTCTTTGGCTTGTCTTTATTCTTAATTACAGGATGGGTTGCTTTTGTTGGGGCGGGTTTCTTTGGCTTTTCCTTCTTTTCAGGCATAATGATAGAAGGAATTGCTTTAATCACCCTTGCAACAGTATCCCTTACTGCACCAACGCTTAGAGATGACAGTGCAAAAATAAGGATAGCAACTAACACAATAAATGTTTTTCCTTTTTTAGTTTTGCACATTTTCAGGTAAGGGTGCTTTTGCTCTTTTACAAGAGTGTTCATATCCTTCTTAAAATCTTTAGACGGTTCAAAAGGAAGTTCTTCAGATACATCCTTAAATTCATCATTAACGCTCTCTTGAAGGATTTTCTTTAATTTTTCATTATTATTTTTATCCATTGTCAATTCCTCCTTTCAAGCTGTCACGGAGAATTTGTTTGCCACGATATAGCTGTTTCCTTATTGTTTCTTCCTTTCTGCTGAAAAGCGAGGCAATCTCTTTTGCACTCATTTCATACAAAAAGTACATAGTAAGGACATCTCTGTAAATATCATCCATATCGTCTATTATCTTCTTAATGTTTTTAACACTTTCTTTATCACATAGGTTTTCGATTAAATCGTCACTTATGCTCTCATTATTCAGTGCGTCATCAAAGGGTAAATCAAGAATATTACTGTTTTTGCTACGTAGATTTATCGCAGTATTTTTTGCTGATTTAAGGCAATAATTTCTGCTGTCGTTTGAATCTACATCTTGGAGTTTATCCATATTATTTGCAATACCGATAAATGCAGTATGTACGGCATCCTCGGCTTCGTATTGGTCGTTTAGCACATTAAATGCAACATTCAGCATTTGGTTCCTATACTTTAGATAAAGTAATTCAAACTTAGTTTTATCTTTTTCTTCTTTAATTAAGGCTTGATAAAGAATAATCATATTTTCCTCTTTTGTTTTTGACAATAATTATATATATTAGTAATTATATCATAAAAATAAAAAAGAAAAAGACATTTTTACAAAATTCTACAATATATATTGTTTTTCTGCTCCATTTTAACCCCCTTACACTATATACAACAAAAGAAAATCAAAAAATGGGACA
>JBJEOZ010000002.1:0-2459 GCA_051880975.1 Ruminococcus sp. | reverse complement strand
ATTCCAAAAAGAGAAAAATTTTCAAAAAAGTCCTTTTTTATTGTTATTATATAAATTATCATACTAGGGGTAGCCTATTTTTTTTGAAAGGTATTCATATTGTTTGTGTGCAGTTTAATGCTCCCGGCGGGTATATCAAATACACCCTATAAAACAATACCATAATTGATAATTTACAATTCTTGTTTACTGTTTATCAAAAATATGGTAGGATATATAATGTATGAACAATGAAGACACTGGCGAGTGGCCTTATGTTTCAGCAAGAGAGAAAGACTATATACAAGATTTATTTGAGTGATTGAAATGAAAGAATACATGTGTAAAATTGCGACCATTGATGAAGTGGAACGCAAGTGGAATTATGAAATAAGAAGACAAAAATGCAGAAAAACTGTTTTAGAGAAACTGAAGAATGATGCGGTTGAACAGATAAAAAACGGTCAGTCTGTCAAATATTATGGTAAATTAAATAATAAAATCATATGTGAAACCACCGCTATGTTTGATGAAAATATTATTCAAAACAGCGATGAACTGGTTGGCGATAAATAGTTTATTTGTGTAATTTCAGTACAGATAAGCGGTATCGAGGTAAAGGCTATTTTTCAAAACTTTTTCGATTTATGATTGATGATTTAAAAAATAGAGGTTATGAAAAATTTACTTTAGGTGTTGAGCCAACGGAAACGAAAAATTTAAAAATATATCAGCATTTGGGATTTAACAGTTTTATTAAATCAGGACGAGAAACTTATCCCGACGGAACAGTTATTGATGTTGATTATTATGAAATGGAACTATGATTATGACTAAATTTATAAAGGGATTGGAATTATGCGAAGGCTTTTTCAATGAATGTGCAAAGCCTATTATTGATAAGTATTTCCCCGACTTGCTGTATTCAGCAGGTCTAATCGGTTACGGCTCGGATGTTCTCGGCTTTGATGATGAGGTGTCCCGTGACCATATGTGGGGACCTCGATTCTATATGTTTCTGAACAAAAATGATATAGATAAAAAAGACGAAATATTCAACAGGTTTGCAGAAAATCTGCCATATGAATATATGGGTTATAGTGTTAATTTTACTGAGCCTGACCCGAACGATTGCGGAGTTCAGCATCCAAAGTTTATTAACAGTGGCAAGGTTAATCCGTTGATATTCATACAAACCTTTGATGAGTTCCTTATTGATGAAATCAGCACAGCTGATTTGGATAATATCAAGCCTCTTGATTGGCTTGCATTTTCGGAACACAGGTTATTATCTTTGGTGTCCGGCAAAATGTTTGTGGACAAGCTTAATATTAAAGAACAGGCTGATAAAATAAAATTTTATCCTGATGAAGTTAAGCTGTATCTTATTGCATCACAATGGGAAATAATTTCGTCTGAACAATCCTTTGTTAAGCGTTGTGGCGAGGTCGGTGACGAAATAGGCTCACAAATCATTTGTGCAAGAATTGCAGAAAGATTAATAAGATTGTGCTTCTTGTATAAAGATACTTATGCTCCTTACAGCAAATGGTTTGGAACAGCTTTCAACAAGTTAAATATTGATGAAAGGATCAAGACAAAAATCAATGCGGCACTGCAAGCGAATGATTTGATAGAAAGAGAAAACAACCTTGTTGAAGCACAGGTACTTGTAGCAGATTTACATAACGCAAGCGGACTTACGGACAAGGTTGATTTCAACATTGAGTCTTATTTTGGTAGAAATATAAAGGTTATCTTTGCAGATAAATTCGTTGACGCGACAGTTGAAAAGTTACAAGGAACTGTATTTGAAAACATACCACTCATAGGAACAATGAGTCAGTTTGGCGGATTGTCAAATTTCGCTGATGAAAAGGTTTACTATGAGCAGATTAAGAGGATTTATGGAGTACAACTATGAAAGAAATAGGATACTGCGGTAATCATTGTGAATATTGCCTTTAACGAATATCAAATTTGTTAAAATAGCTAAAGTGAAACAAATTATTATATGAAATATAGAAAGGTTAATACTATGAATGTATTTAAAACAAAAGATTCTGGTGGAACTATTTTGACTGTAGAAAATTTTGAAAATCTTACAAACAAAAAATCTCCATATTATCAATCTAAAAAGAATGGCAAAGAAAAACATTATGCTATATGCCCTGCTTGTGGCAATCCTGTGACTGTAGTAAATTTATACAAAGATAATTACATTGATATGGAGCAAAATCGTGTTTCTTTACATGCACGACATCACAAAGGAACAATTCTAGGAATAGCAGAATATGACGAGCAAAAATACAAAGAATGTCCTTTACATAGAGACTCGAGCTTTGGAGAAGAAATTTTAAGAGAAGACAATGAATACAACGAAAAATTGAAAGTTTTAATTGAATCAAATACAGGTAAGATTAAGAATCACATACGGGTTTTATTAGGTATTAATATTGGTGATGGAAGAATAACCGAAA
>JBJEOZ010000001.1:0-2462 GCA_051880975.1 Ruminococcus sp. | reverse complement strand
AGAAACTTGCCGAGATGAAGCAGAAAATTTCCGATCAGAAGATGCCGGAGAAACCAAAGACCAAGAGTCAGGAAGCAAGTTTATAAAGTTTTATGGAAAGAGCAGGTAGCAATCTATCTGCTTTTTCCTGTTATGTGGCTATCGTAAGCCTAGAAAGCTAAGTGACGAGCAGAGGGAAGTACGAAATGGTCATTTGGTGCAACAAATAGTCATCTGGTGCAGTGAATTAACGATAACAAATGCTTTTTCCGATATAATAAATAAAATATGTGATTGGAAATGAGGAAAAGCATGAACATTATTATTTGCGATGATAGTCAGAATGACAGGAAAATTTTAATAGACCTATTGCAAAGCTATGCACAGGAAAAGAAGCAGTGTTTTGAAATGATTGAGTATGATTCAGGAGCCAGTCTTTGTGAGGATGAATCTGCATTACAGAAGTGCCAGCTTGTGTTTCTGGACATCAATATGGAAGATATGGACGGTCTGAAAGCCGCTATGAAAATAAAGGAAGAGTATCCGAAACTTCCTGTTGTTCTGGTAACTGCATACATGAATTATGCGTTGGATGGATATAAGGTAAAGGCAAGCCGGTTTCTGCTAAAGGATAATCTGGCTGAAACAATCGGCGAGTGCATGGATGATCTTATCGTGGAGATTCAGAAAAACAGCCGGATTTTGGAGTTTTCCTTTGTGGAGGGAACGATAAAGCTTCATGCAGACGACATTATTTACATTGAGACAGCCAGACATAAAAATATATTTTACACGGAAAAAGGCTGCTATAGCATCTATAAAAAGCTGGATGAACTGGAAGCAGAATTAAAAGACATGGGGTTTGTAAGGATACATTTAAGCTTTCTTGTAAATATGCGTTATATTGCGAAGATCAGCAGTTATGTTCTTATCCTGACAACAGGAAAAGAGATTTCGGTTCCGAAGTCCAGATATGCACAGGTAAAGCGGCAGTACATGCTGTTTAAGGGGGAAGAGTGATTATGGAAATAGGACTGTGGTTACTTTCGTTTTTCCTCATGGCGATAGAGACATGGGGAAGCATATATTTTTTCGATATCTTCATGGAAAGGAAAAGGACGGGGCGGCTGGAGAGGAGCAGGTATATTGTTTTGTATTTAGCTACTGTGACCGTACCGTTCCTGGCAGAATACCTTGATTCAATGGGAATCAAGGCGTTGCTGGTAATTTTGGTTTATATAGTATTCTGCAAGGTGTATTATTGGGCAGACTGGCAACATTGCATTTTCTTTTCAAGTTTGAATTATTCGATGTTATTTTTGGCAGACCTCC
This sequence comes from Ruminococcus sp., assembly GCA_051880975.1. Taxonomy (GTDB): domain Bacteria; phylum Bacillota; class Clostridia; order Oscillospirales; family Acutalibacteraceae; genus Ruminococcoides. The sequence continues at coordinate 1,151 of JBJEOZ010000001.1, read as the reverse complement.
TGTCATTACAAATCGAGAACATATTGATTATTAAGAATGAAATGTATGTTTCAGAACTTACGTATCTGATTCTGCCTGCAAAATTGGTTTGGATCTGCCTGATTTTTATATTGAGGAAAATATGGAAAGGAAAGAACAACTATGAGGGGCTTTCTCATAAGGAATGGTGGAAATTTGGCATGATGCCGCTGTTTACGGCAACAGCTATGCTGCTCATGTATTACTGTTACAGCAGCGACAAAAAGGTACAAGCTTCCTACCTTTTCCTCACAGTAGGATTGATTGTGATGAATTTCCTTGTGATGGAGCTGATGCAGGACATCCTTGAGAAGGGAGAACTATTACGGGAAAGTACGCTGACAGATCAGAAGAAAGAAAGTCAGCTTGCATATTACCGGGATATGCAGACAGTATATGAGCGGCAGGGGAGAAAGATGCATGATTATAAAAACCAGATAAGGACAATACAGGTTCTGATAAAGGAAGGTGACCCGCAGGCAGCCGCCACGCTTGCGGAGCGGCTGACGGAGAGTATATTGGTGGAGATGTCAGCGGTCAATACGAACCATCCTGTCGTGAACGCAGTCCTGAACCAAAAGTTTCATTTAGCAAGGGAGCAGGGGACTTCCATGATATTCAAGGTAGGCGACATGAGTGGAATGCGGTTGAACGAGGAGGAAACGGTCATCCTGTTGTCCAACCTTCTGGACAATGCCATTCATGAGTGTGTAAAGGTCGTAAAGGCGGGGAGAAAAGCCGTTATCCATATCAAGCTGGTTCAGGAAGGCGGGAAGATAATTTTCTCTGTAAAGAATCCTGTCGTGGAAAAAGTACAAATCACGGACGGCATCGTGCTGGATTCCAATGGCGGGATGCATGGCATCGGTCTGTCGAATGTAAAAGCTGTTGTGGATAAATACGGCGGAGACTTTGTCATTTCCTGTGACTCAGAGAAGTTCCAAGCGGTGGTGATGCTTTAAGTGTTATGGTCATTTGGTGCAACAAATAGTCGATAGGTGCAACAGGGATTTGTAAGAGAATCAATTTGGTCGATATGTGATATAAGTATGAATAAAAGATAAAGTGGAGGTGAAGCAATGTCACAGATTGGATATTACAATTATTATAATAATCCCCACAGATATTCTCCC